>CAIQIY010000505.1 GCA_903871975.1 uncultured Chloroflexota bacterium
CGCCGTGACGATGTCGCCAGGCCGGTAGGCCGTGCCGCTCAGCATGTTCTCGGCCGACGCCACCAGTGCAACCACATGCAATGGCAGGCCGAGTGCCGCCACCGCATCGATCGCGCCCAGCACCGCAGCAGCACCGCCCATGTCCATCTTCATCGCGTCCATGCCGTCGGCCGGCTTGATCGAGATGCCACCACTGTCGAAGGTGATACCCTTGCCCACCAGGCAGATCGTCGGCGTATCCGGCCCTGGGCTGCCATACTCGAGCGCGATGAAGCGTGGTTCGTTGGCCGACCCGCCACCCACCGCCAGAATGCCGCCAAACCCCTGGGCACGCAGCACATCGGGCCCGTACACCGTCGCCGACAAGCCACGGCGTGCGGCGATGTCCGTCGCTGCCTGGGCCAGGCCAGCGGGGGGCAGGTCATTCGGCGGGCGGTTCGCCAGATCGCGCGCCAGCACCACGCCATCGACGATCGCCCGGGCTGCCGCGATGCCGGGGGCGGCGGCGGCATCGGCGATCACCCCGATCGTGCGCAGCGCCACCCGCTCGTTGTCGCGCGTCGTCACCTTGAAGCGGTCGAAGCGATACGCGGCGAGCAGCGCACCCTCGAGCCAGGCCTGGGTCACCTGCGCCGCATCATGGCCATCCAGCGCCGGCACGCGCACCGTGTAGTGCTCCAGGCGCAGCTCGGCCACGCGCTGCGTCGCCACCGCCGCCAGTTCGCGCAACACCTCGAGGCTCGCCCGCGCACGTGCGCCCAGCCCCAACAGCACCGTGCGTCGTGCTGCCCCAGCGCCATACACCAGCGCCGTCTGTCGGCGCCGGCCGTGCCAATCAGCCGGGTCGAGCGCACCGGCCAGATCCTCAGGCAGTGCCTCATCGTCCCACTGCGGCCAGACCAGGCACGGCGTCGTCGGCGTGGATTCGTCGGTATGGTGAACGATCTCGATCATGCTGAATGCTCCTGTTCGGCTGAATCCGGAGGGGGTGCCGCAGCTGCCGGCATGCGTGCCGCATCGAGGAAGACGCGCAGCGTGTCGACTGGCAGCGGGAAGACGATCGTACTGTTCTTCTCGACCGCAATCTCGGTCAGGGTCTGGAGATAGCGCAACTGCAGCGAGACAGGCTGCGCCGCGATCACGCGGGCGGCCTCGCCGAGCATCTTCGACGCCTCGAACTCACCGCTGGCGTGGATGATCTTGGCGCGCTTCTCGCGCTCGGCTTCGGCCTGTCGCGCCATCGCCCGTTGCATGCTCTGGGGCAGCTCGACGTCCTTGATCTCGACGATGGTGACCTTCACACCCCACGGCTCGGTCTGTTCGTCGATGATGCGCTGCAACCGCTCGTTGATCGCCTCGCGGCGCGCCAGCAGTTCGTCGAGTTCGACCTGGCCCACGACGCTGCGCAGGGTCGTCTGGGCAATCTGCATCGTGGCGCGGACGAAGTCCATCACGCGTACGACGGCATGTTGTGGGTCGACGACCATGAAGTACAGCACCGCGTTGACCTTGATCGTCACGTTGTCGAGGGTGATCACCTCCTGTGGCGGCACGTCCATCGTGACGACACGCTGATCGACGCGCACCATGCGTTCGACGAATGGAATGAGCAATACCAGGCCGGGGCCACGCAGGCCAACCAGCCGGCCGAGGCGGAAGACGACGCCGCGCTCGTATTCGGGGACGATCTTGATCGTCGAGACGAGCAGCAGCAATCCAGCGAAGGCGATGACGGCGCTCAGGAACAATATCGTGGGCATGTCATGGTTCTCCTCGCCGCAGTGCGGCGGCTTCGGCGTCGTCGAGTGGCCTGACGAGCAAGGTCAGCTGCTGTCGCCCGATGACGCAGACGATGTCGCCGGGCAGTGCCTGACCGGTGGCGAGGCGCGCGCGCCACAGCGCACCGGCGACATAGACCAGCCCTTCGGGGGCGCACGCCTGGCGCACGTCGGCGTAGTGACCGATCAGCGGATCGTCGGCGTGACGGCTGCGCCGCGATTGCCAGCCGAGGACCAGGCCGGCGATGCTGCTCAGACCACCGGCGATGAGTACGGGCGCGAGCGCGAACCCGTCGATGATCACGCCCGGGGCGCGCGTGTCGTCGAACAGCGCAAACGCTCCCAGCGCCGCGACGAGCGATCCGGCGGCTGCAAGCAGGCCGTGGCTGGCGAGCGCACCATCGAGGACGATCAGGCCGGTGCCGACGAGTACCAGTGCCAGCGCCCAGCCGTGAAATGGCAGCGCGTTGAGCCCCCAGGCGCAGGCCAGCGCCGCCAGCACCGCTGTGGCGGCGAACACTCCCACGCCAGGTGTCGCGAACTCGAGGGCTGCGGCGATGACCGCTGCCAGCCACAGCCACACCAGCACCGCTGGTTGGGTCAGCAGCTGGCCCAACAGCTCGCCGATCGTCGGTTCGGGCGTCACGAGCGGTGCCGTCAGCGTGGTCAGTCGGCGTTCGCTGCCGTTCGCCAGCATCACACGCCGCCCCTCGAGTTGTGCCAGCAAGGCCGCGCGATCATCGGCGACCACATCGGTGATCGCCGGCAGCGTCGCTGGGCCGACGCGGCGCCCACGATACACCACGTCGTCGACCCAGCTGGCATCGCGCTGGCGCATGCTGACCCACTCGGCCAGGAGTGCGCTGGTCTCGCGGGCGGTCGACGCCGGCTGGGCGGGGCCGACGAGTGGCCGGCTGTGGCCGATGAGCGCCTCGGGCGTCATCGCCACGACGTGGGCGGCTGCGGCCAGGATGGCGCCGAGCGCGCCGGTGTCGCCGCTGAGATGAACCACCACCGGCAACGGCGCCGCTACGATGTCGCGCGCGAAGCGCAGTGCCTCGGCGGTGACGGTGGCCCGGCCGTCGACCTCGAGCAGCAACGCGGTGGCACCACTCGCGCGTGCGTCGTTCAGTGCGCGCCGGGCGCGCTCGAACCCGGGGGCTGCCACGACCCCCTCGAGCGGCACCACCAGCAACGGCGCCGGTGGCGTCTGCGCTGCCGCCAGGCTTGACCAGCCGAGCAGCATCAGGGTGAGCAGCGCCAGGCCACTGCGGCGCCACAGCGCATCGCTGGCCTGCCACATCACGCACCTCCCGGCGCCGCAGCGCCACCGCTCAGACATCGCCGCCGAGGACCTGCGTGGGCGGCGCAGCACCGCGCGCCACGAAGCGTCGGATGCGTCGGATGAACTCGGGACGTGGCAACTGCGCCCGCCGCTGGCAGGTCTCGCAGCACATGCCGATGTCGGTGCCGAGGCGTATCACACGCCACGTTGCACCACCACACGCATGCGGTTTGCGGAGCTCCACAACGTCATCGAGGTTGAGCGGCACGAACCCCTGCATCGCTCACTCCTACAGCAGATCACCCGACGTCCCGCTGTCGGCCTTCACGCGCTGCACCGCCTCGCGCAGCGCGCTCTCGGCATCGAGCCCGAGCTGGTGTGCCAGCGCGGTCAACGCGAACAGGACATCGCCCAGCGCATCGGCGCCGGCAGCATCGCGCCAGGCAACCAGCGCCGCATCGACCCGCTCCTGGCCCGTGGCGGGGTGCTCGTCGAGCAGCCCGGCGCGCATCGCGCGTCGTGCCACCTGCTGTGCCAGCGCCAGTGCCGGCAAGCCGGGCGGGATACCGTCGAACGGCCCACGGGCTGCCAGCCCGCCGGCCGCACGCTCCTCGCGCTTGATTGCCTCCCAGGCGCGTACGATCGCTGCCGGATCACCGCCCGCTGCGTCACCGAAGACATGTGGATGCCGCCGAATGAGCTTGGTGGCCAACGCGGCCGTCACATCGGCCAGGTCAAATGTCTGCGACTGGCGGCCGATCTCGGCGTGCATCAACACCTGCAGCAGCACATCGCCGAGCTCTTCGGCCAACGCCAGCGGATCATCATCGTCCAGCGCCTCGAGGACCTCGTAGGTCTCTTCGAGCAGCGCACTGCGCAGCGAGCGATGGGTCTGCTCGTGATCCCACGGGCATCCGGCCGGGCCGAACAACCGCGCCACGACCGCCGCCGGACCGTCCAGGCTGCGCACATCGGCGAGGGGGGCGAGCGCCGGCACGTGCAGGCTCGTGAGGTGATCGAAGTCGTCGCGGTGGTCGAGCGCATCCAGCCGGCAGGCGACGACGCGCTGCTGATCTGCGACACCGGCCGCCCGCACCAGTTGCACCGTGTGCGCCGCAGGGTAACGCTCCAGCAGCGTCAGCTTGACATCCGACGCGACTGCCCGGCTGAATACCTGGCCGATCAGGGCCGGGCGCGTCGGTTGCAGCGGGAAGGGTACCCACGGCGCGACATACGGCGCATGCCCGTGCCGGTCGGCCCAGGCGGGGCCCTGCGCCGACGGCGCGCCGCGCAGCTCCAGGGCATCGACCAGCTGCAGCCCTGGATCGAGCGGATCACAGCCGAGCGCCTCGCAGCACCCCTCGATGAAGCTGACGCCGCCGATGATCCGTACGGCGATGCCGAGCGTCGCAGCCTGCGCCAGAATGCCGCGGGTCGTCGCCTCGGCCACCAGCGGATGCCCCGGCACCGCGTAGGTCAGGGCACCACACTGCTGCACCCGCGCACAGAGCTGCGACACGATCGCCGCGTAGACATCGGCGAAACTCGCTGCTGCGTCATACACCGCATCGAAGCTCTGCCAGTGCCGCCCGGCCGGCAATGCGGCCAGCGTCGGGTGGCGGCTGGTGCGCAACCAGAGCTCATCGGCGTCGCACAGCGCCTGCCATGCCGCACGCGTCACCATCCCCGGATCGCCCGGGCCCAGCCCCACCACGGTGATGACCGGCCGCTCACTCACCACACTGCTCCGTCACGGCACCGGCGTTGGCACGACGCCATCTTCGATCGGCGCGGGCGTCGCTGTGGGGTACACCGGCCTGACGATGCGGTTCTCCTGCTCGGCACGCGTGCGCTCCTCGAGGATGAGTTGCTGGAATGCGGAATCGCGTTGCATCTGCAACGACTCCTGCACGCGCTGCTCGATCATCATCTCGGCCTGCGCCGGATCGACGACCGGCCCCTCGTTCAGCGCCACGAGCTTGATGATGTGATAGCCGAACTGCGTCTGCACCGGGTCGCTGGTGGTCTCGCCCGGCTTCAGCTTGCCAAACATGTACTCGTCGAATTCGGGCACGAACTCGCCCGGTGCGATACCTTCGTACAGGCCGCCATTCTGCGCCGAGCCCGGGTCGGTCGAAAGTTCGGCCGCGAGCGCACCGAACTCCTCGCCGGCATCCAGCCGCGCCAGCACTGTGCGTGCTTCATCTTCGGTGGCCACCAGGATGTGCGCCACGTCGGCACGCTGCACCATCTCGGTCGTCTGGGCCATCACCTCGTCGGTGATGCTGGCGCGCAGCTCGGCGTCCGAGACCAGCGATTCGGCCAGCTTCTGCTGCGCAACGATGAACAGCACGAACTGACGAAATTCGCTCGAGCTCTCGCCAGGGAGCCCAAGCTGGTTCTTCACGGCTTCGTCGAGCGTGCCACCGGTCATCTCCGGGATCTGCTCGCGGAACTGCGCCAGCTGCGTCTCGACGTCGGCGTCGCTCACTTCGATGCCGCGCGTGCGGGCGACCGCCAGGACGATGTGCTGGTCGATGAAGCGCTCGACGATGTCCTTCTCAAGCGTCGCCCGGTCGGGTGGCGTGACGCCCGAATCGGCCTGGGCAGCAAACCCGGCTTCGAGGAGTGCGATCTGTGCGTCGAGTGCCTGGCGCGTCATCGTCGCGTCGTCCACCCGCACCACGACTGCGGTCGCCGGATCGGCGCAGGCGCCGAGCACGAGCAGCGCGGCGATCACCAGGAACATACGTCGTCTCACTCGAGGCCCCTCCACGACCGTCGCAGCCGATGGGCTGCGACTGGTCGGCTATGCTTCATTCAGTGACAGGACCGCCATGAACGCTTCTTGCGGGATTTCGACGCTACCGACCATCTTCATGCGCTTCTTGCCTTCTTTTTGTTTCTCGAGCAATTTGCGCTTGCGCGTGATGTCGCCACCATAGCACTTGCTCAACACATCCTTGCGCATCGCCTTGATGGTTTCGCGCGCGATGATCTTGCTGCCAATGGCGGCCTGGATCGGTACCTCGAACATTTGGCGTGGAATCAACTTGCGCAGCCGTTCGACGAGCTGCCGCCCTTGATGGTATGCCGTGTCGCGATGAACAATCAACGACAGCGCGTCGACGGGCTGTGCGTTCACCAGAATGTCGAGCTTGACCAGTTCGGCCTCCTGGTAGCCAGCCAGCGCGTAGTCGAGCGATGCATATCCCTGGGTGCGTGATTTGAGCTGATCGTAGAAGTCGACGACGATCTCGGCCAGCGGGATGCGATAGCGCAGCAGGACACGCTGCGGGTCGAGATGTTCCATCGCTTCGAACTGCCCACGCTTGCCGGTGACGAGCTCCATGATCGTGCCGATGTAACGCGTCGGCGTGATCACGGAGATCTGCATCACCGGCTCTTCGATCACTTCGATCTGCCCAGCCTCGGGCATCAGCGAAGGATTGTCGACCTGAATGATCTCGCCGTTGGTGCACATCACCTGATATTCGACGCTCGGCGCGGTGATCAGCAGGTCGAGATCGTATTCGCGCTCGAGCCGTTCGCGGACGATCTCCATGTGCAACATGCCGAGAAAGCCACAGCGGAAACCAAAGCCGAGGGCGCCGGACTTCTCGGGCTGATATGAGAGCGCGGCGTCGTTCAGCTTGAGCCGCTCGAGTGCCTCGCGCAGTTCGACATACTCGTTGGATTCGACCGGATACAAGCCGGCGAAGACCATCGGTTTGGCCGGGCGGTAGCCCGGCAGCGCGGTGCTGGCGGGCTGCGCCGCCAACGTGACCGTGTCGCCGACCTGGCATTCGCCGATCTGTTTGAGCCCGGTGGCGATGTAGCCGACATCGCCCGGCCCCAGCTCGTCGAGCGGCGTCATGGTCGGGCGGAAGATGCCGATCTCGAGTTGTTCGACAGTGATGCCGGTCCCCATGAGCAGGATGCGGTCGCCACGGCGCAAGGCACCGTCGACGATGCGGACGTAGGCGATGACGCCTTTGTACGGATCGTAGTGCGAGTCGAAGATCAGGGCGCGCAGTGGCTCGTCGGGGCGACCGCGCGGCGGCGGCACGCGCGCTACGATGGCAGCGAGCAACTCGTCGATGCCGATGCCCTGCTTGGCCGAGACACGCAGGACATCCTCGGCGGGCAGCCCCAGGACACGCTCGATGTCCTCGGCGACGTCATCGGGGTGAGCGCCGGGAAGATCGATCTTGTTCATCACCGGGATGATCGTCAGGTCGTTCTCGAGCGCCATGTAGACGTTCGCCAGCGTCTGGGCCTCGATCCCCTGCGATGCGTCGACGACCAGCACGGCACCTTCGCAGGCGGCGAGCGCCCGGCCAACCTCGTAGCTGAAATCGACGTGCCCCGGGCAATCGATCAGGTTCAGGCCATAGTCCTGGCCGTCGATGCGGTGACTCATGTGCACCGCCTTGGCCTTGATGGTGATGCCCTTCTCGCGCTCCAGGTCCATCGCATCGAGCAACTGGTCGCGCCGCTCACGGTCGCTGATGGTGCCGGTGCGCTCGAGCAGCCGGTCGGACAGCGTCGTCTTGCCGTGATCGATGTGGGCGATGATCGAAAAGTTGCGGGTGTGTTGCTGTGGTGTCATGGTGTCGTCGCCTCGGCTCACGTACTGCTCTCGGATGTCCGGTCGATCGATGGATCAGGTGCGACTCACCACGCGCGATCGCTCGCATCGCCAGTATAGCAGAAGCGCAACGCAGGCGCAATTGCTCGGAGTAGCGCGTCGGGGCTGGCAACGTCGGGTGGGGCGCGGCACCTGGTGCCACGACTGGGCCGGCCATCGGCGCTGCACCGTACGCGCGTGGTGGCTCGAGCGGCGCACGGATCCATGGTGCGTGATCACGACGCGTGCGCTGGATCGTGCCGCCCGACCAGCGCACGAGCGTGGGGGCGCGCACCACACCGCGACCACGCGCCATCCGGCTGTTCCGCACCAGAAGGCGTTCTCGTGTGCCGACACCGACACCGTGCGCTTCTGCCCCATCGCGGCTCGCGCATCCAATCCGCCGGGTGCCTCACACCACCTGCTATACTCTGCTATACTGATCAGCACGATCGACGTCCAGTGGGGGGTTGCATGTCGCCGCAGGATCACGTTGTGCGCCAATTCGACCCGGTGGCTGCGCACTATGCCACCAGTGTCGTACATGCCCAGGGTGCCGACCTGGCGGCGCTCGTGGCGGCGCTGCCGGCGCACGCGGTTGATGCGCTCGACGTCGGCTGCGGGCCGGGGCATACTGCGCTGGCGATCGCGCCCCGGCTGCAGACGGTGGTGGCGATCGACCTGAGCGAGGCGATGCTCGCGCAGGCGCGGCAGCTGGCACGGCAACGCGGTCTTGCGACGGTGCGGTTCGAGCATGGCGATGCCGCG
>CAIQIY010000506.1 GCA_903871975.1 uncultured Chloroflexota bacterium
CGGCAAGGAGCTGCTGATGCCGACCGTGCGACGATGCTACCCGCCAGCCGAGCCGCCAGCCGGGCTGGCACACTGGCTGTACTTCTGCGGCGACGACCTGCTGCTGCCGCAGCCCGATGCCACGCCGTTGTGGCCCGGCACCAGCGAAGCGCCGCATCTGGCGGCGGCGTCGCACCATATCTACCTCGGGTTGCTCGATGGCGTTCCGCTGCTGGCAGCACACGTCGCCACCGACGATGTCCCGGCGGGATGGGTGCGCCTGGGCGTGCGCCAGGCGTTCGCCCGCGGCGACGCGACGCTCACCGAGCTGACGAGCCTGGCGATTCAGCTGCTGCGCTGGCACGCGACGATGCGCTGGTGCCCGACCTGTGCCCAGGCGCTGGTGCCGGTCGATGGCACGTGGGGCCGCGAGTGCCCGCAGTGCCGACAATCCTGGTATCCCCCGGTGAGCCCGGCGGTGATCGTACTGATCCACGACGGTGATCGCCTGTTGCTCACGACCAAGCCGGGCTGGGGCCGACGCTACAGCCTGGTGGCCGGGTTCGTCGAGCCGGGCGAGACCTTCGAGGCGTGTGTGGTGCGCGAAGTCCTCGAGGAAGTTGGTGTCGTCGTCGACGACGTGTGCTACCAGTCGGGCCAGTCGTGGCCGTTTCCACACCAGATCATGGTCGGCTTCACCGCGCGGTACGTGTCGGGCGAGATCGCGATCGATGCCACCGAACTGGCGCATGCGGCCTGGTTCGACCGCGATGACCTGCCCGAGCTGCCGCAGCCCTACACGATCGCGCGCCGCCTGATCGATGCCTGGCTGGCCAGCACTGCTCAGGAGCGATAGAGCCCGGGCCACTGGCGCAGCAGCAGCGACCAGCGATACCGCTCGGCACCGGCCCGCGCCGCGAGCCGCGACGCCGGTCCGCCGGCGACGGCGCGCTCGATCCCATGGGCCAGCGCGGTCGCGTCGTCGGGGGCCACCAGCACGCCGGCGCTGCCGTCGGCCAGCATCGCACGGCGATCGCCGACGGCGCTGGTCACGACTGGTACGCCGATCGCCAGGCTCTCGATGATCTTCAGCGGCGAGCGCGCCCGCATCGCCGGCGTGTCGGCCACCGGATCCACCGAACAGTCGGCGGCCGCGAGATAGGGCGCGACTTCGTGGCCGGCGACCCGGCCGATCCAACGCACCGCGCCGCTCACCCCCAGCTCGGCGGCGCGTGCCTGCAGCACGCTACGGTCATCGCCATCGCCGACCAGCACCAGCCGGGCGCGCGGGTCGCGCCGCGCCACCTGGGCGAAGCCTTCGAGCAGCAGTGGCACGCCGTGGGCCACCGTGCTCAACGCACCGACATACGCCACCGTCGGGCCATGCAGGTCGTGGGCGCGGCGCACGGCAGCGACATGCTCGGCGGCCGGAACGACGAACTGGGCATCCTCGAGGCCGTTGGGAATGGTGATGATGCGCGCGTCCGGGACGCCACGCTGTCGGTAGAACTCGGCGAGAAACGAGGTGTTGACGCTGATGCCACGCACCAGCCGCCCGACGTGGCGCTCCCAGCCGGCGACGACACGCTGCTGCCAGGCACCACCGAAGCGGTTGGCGTCGGCCTCCAGATCGTCGGCGTCGAGATACCACTGCCGGGCGAAGGGGCGCGCGATGACTGCTGCCAGGCCGTTGATGGGCTGCGCCTTCGCCAGGTGGACTGCGTCCGGGCGTACGGCGGCCACGCCGGCAGCCAGCGCCATCGCCGCACGCAGCGAGACGGCCAGCAGCCCGAGCGGCCCGTAGTAGCGCCGGGCCCCTGGCAGGCCGGCGACGTGCATCGGTGCGACATAGCTGACGCGCACGCCATCGATCACCTGCATGCCGCGCGGCGCCTGGCGATATGTCGGATGCAGCAGCAGCAACGTCACGTCGTGGCCACGGCGCGCCAAGTGCCGCGCGATCGGCAACCACCGCCGCGCCGGACTCGGGTCGAGCAGGCTGGACGTGGCGGCGAATGCCAGGCGCCGCGGCACACCGTCGATCACGAGCGGGCCAGGGGGGCATGCCAGCGGCGGTAGCGCAGAATGGTCTTCGCTGCCGAGATCGCGTCCTGTGGCCGAATCTTCTTGCCGGCCGCATACGGCCGACCGACGTATTCGACGGGTACCTCGTGGATGCGCACGCCGCTCCGGATGGCTTTGGCGGTCAGCTCGGGATCGACGTCGAATCGGTCGTTGTCGATCCCGACTGCCCGCAGCAAGCGGGTGTCGAAGAGTTTGTAGCAGGTCTCGATGTCGGTGAGCCAGCAGCCAAACGCCAGATTGAACAGCAACGTCAGGCCACGGTTGCCCAGATAGTGCGTCCAGAGCATCCCACTGCGGCGTGCGCCCAGAAACCGCGAGCCGTAGACGACCTGTGCGCCGCGCGTACGGACCACGTCGGCCATGGCGACAAACTCACGCGGGTGGTACTCCAGATCGGCGTCCTGAATCACGACATATGGTTCGCTGGCGAGCCCCAGGCCGCTGCGCAGGGCTGCACCCTTGCCGCGATTGTACGGGTGGCGCAGCGCGCTGACGCGGCCCGCATCGGCGAGCCGCTGCACGACATCGGCAGTGCCGTCGTTCGAGCAATCGTCGATCACCACGATCTGCCGCACCACCGGCACCTGCTCGAGGCGCTCGACGATCGCAGCCAGCGTATCGACCTCGTTGTAGACCGGCACGATCGCGCTGAGGCTCACCGTCGGTGCCGCCGGACGCACGGTGGTCATGGTCTGTCCTTTCGCGTGGACGTTGGCCCCAGAGTTCCATCGATCAGGTCGACGAGCGCATCCCACGAACGCCGTCGGCGCAGCTGCCCCAGCGCCGCCCGCATGCGCTGATTGACCGCTGGCTCGAGGGTGGCCGCGAGCGCCGCAGCCAGCGCGGTGGGATCGGCCGGGGGCACGACGATGCCGTTGACGCCGTCGTCGATCATCTCGCCGAGGCCGCCGACCGAGCTGACGACGATCGGCACGGCGTAGTTGACTGCCAGCATGCCGACGCCGCTCTGGCTGCCACTGAGGTACGGCAGCGCGACGACATCGCTGGCGGCGAAGAACGGCTCGACTGCCTCGTCGGGGATGTAGCCGGCATGGATGTGCACGCGCTCCGCCAGGCCGAGGCGCGCGATCTGCGCGCGGTATTCGGCTTCGTCTTCCCAGAACTCACCGGCGATCAGGAGCTGCACATCAGCGGGCAGGTGTGCCAGCGCATCGAGCAGCGTGCGCAGGCCCTTGTAGCGCCGCACGAAGCCGAAGAACAACACCACGCGGGCACCGGCGTCGATGCCGAGTGTCTGCCGTGCCGTACCGCTGGCGATGCCCTGCGGCGCACGTTGATCGAAGACCGGCAAGAATCCGGTGCTGACTGGCCGATCCGGAAAGGCGCGGGCCAGCATGTCGCGCTCGACGCTGGTCAGGCTGATGAAGGCATCGGCATGACGCAGCGCCAGCCGGGCGATGGGCCATTCGTACCCACCGCTGTCGGGTTCGACGAGCTGATGGCACAGGAACAGCACCGGGATGCCGGCGCGCCGCGCGGCGCGCGCCAGCACCAGCGACAGCGGCAACCAAAAGGGTGTCCACCATTGCAGCAGCAGTGCGTCGGGTCGCTCGGCCACAATCTGTCGCGCCACTGCGTACCAGGTCAGCGGGTTGAGCGAGTCGATCCGGCGTTCGCACGCCTCGCGCACGCCGCTGGCGCTCGGATCGTCGGCAGTGCTGCCGGGAAACAGCCAGCGTGGGTACTGCCGACGGTACGAATGAAACACCACGTGGTGCCGCTGCCGGCACGCGCGCACCAGCAGCGTGGTGAAATGCGCCACGCCACCCCGAAACGGGTAGGTTGGCCCCACGATCACCAGCTTCATCGCACCACCTCGTAGATCTCGACGCCATCGGCAGCATACACCTGGCGATATGCCGGATGGCTGCGCACACCGACGCGCTCAAACAGATCGGGCGGGTTGAAGATGCCAGGGCCGTTGAGCGGCATCGCACCGAGGTACACGTAATCGACGCCGCGCTCGCGCAGCGCCGCAATCGCCGCCGGCCGCGTCAGGTCGGTCTTGCTCGGGCGCGTGTCGCGTAGCCGGGCGTTGCGCAGCGTCTCGTACAGCGCCGCCACGTCGCGATCGCAGCCAGCCACGCGGCAGCGCTCGCTGCCATAGGTCATCGGCGGGACGGTGGTTGGCCGGCCGGCGAGTAGCGGGATCCAGAAGCCACCATCAATCCCGGCGATCATCGACCATTCGTGGATCGGCGAGCCGTTGACGAGAAACAGCGCATCGGCGTCGGTGTGCTGACGAATCCAGGCGTAGGCCGCGATGTCGGCGGGCGTGACCATGCGGGCGTACGGCGGCACGATTTCGCGCTGCCAGCCGAGGCTCCAGGCACCGATGCCGGCGACCAGCACAGCCAGGCCGAGGCGCGCGGCAGCGGGGACATAGGGCAGCAGCATCGCCTGCGCCAGCGCCAGGGCATAGCCACCCAACGGCCCGGCGACCAGATAGAGCGCGATCAGCGCGACGATCGGCGGGATGGTGCCAACGCCCGGTAACCCGATCAGGTGCGGCGCAGCCGTCAGAATCAGCACCGGCGACCAGAGCGCCAGCGTGAGTGCGCCACGGTCGCCGCGCCACCGTGCGACGAGTGCGCCGAGCAACGCCAACGCCAGCAACGGCGCCTTGAGCGCGAACGGCGCGATCGCGGGCAGCGTGGCGACGATCACCTGCGCCGAGATGTCGCCCGGATCGGCGCGCAGCGCCCGTTCGCCACCGACCGCGTTGTACAGGCTGTGCCCGAGCAACGCGCCCTGCAGCGACACAATGGCCCAGGGCAACACGATCACCAGGGCGATGCTGCCCATCGCCACGACCCGTGACAGCCAGGGTACGATCAGCGCGCGCCGCGCCGCGACGCCCAGCCGCTGCAGCAGGAGTGCCACCACGAAGAACCCGGCGATGATCGCGACCTGGTAGTGCGTCAATGCCATGCCGCCGGCGACCACGCCGCCGAGCAGCAACAGGCGCCAGCGCCGCTCCGGCGCCTCGAGCGCCGCCAACCAGACCAGCAGGCAGGTCACCAGCGCGATCTGGCCGGCCGGATACGTGTAGCGCCCCCAGAATGCATAGTAGGCCGGCTGCAGGTTGATCAACCCCACCCGCACTGCCGCCCACAGCGCCGCGCCGGGCACACCGGTGAGCCGGCTGGCCAGCGCGGCGGCTGCCAGCACCGTGCCGAACAGCATCAGCTGGCCGACATACAGCGTCGCCAGCGGCACCGGCGCCCCACCCAGCCAGTGGGTCGCCGCCACCAGTGCGTGAAAGCCGAAGTGATACGTGAAGGTGCCCAGCGGCGCATACGGCGCCCAGTCCTGAAACAACCCACCATGATCCACCAGCAACTGTGCGATCATGGTGTGATGGTAGCCGTCGTAGGTGGCGACGAACTGGTCGCGCACGGCGAAGATGCGGGCGAACAGCACCAGCAGCAGCGTGGCGAGCAGTGTGGCACCCGTGATGTCGGGCCATGCCGGTCGGCGGCGCGGCGCGCGCCACCAGCCCCAGGCCAGCCAGGCGGTCGAGGCGACACCGACGATCCACCAGGCGGGGCGCGCCAGCCCGAGGCCGCCGAGCGAGGCGAGCCCGGTCACCAGCGGCGCGAGCGCGATGCCGGCGCCGGCGGCGAGCGCGAGGTGCTCGACGGCGCTGGCCCGCAGCGTGGGCCACAGCCAGCGCACCAGTGCTGCCCCGGGTGCCAGGCAACCGAGCGCGACGCCGAACAGCACCTGTGCCACCGGCCAGCCGTGCGTCAGGAGCCAGCCGGGGGTCTCGGGTGCGCCCAATGCGATTGCGACGGCGATGGCCACGAGTGCCACCGCCAGTGGCCAGCCGCTCGTCGGCGCCGGGCCGTGTCGCACCAGCCGCGCCCGTAGTGCCGCCGACAGTGCGGTCATCGCGCTCCCCCGCAGCCCATGCTCACCGTACCTCCCGCACGGCATGCTGCCATTCTGCGAGGCGCGCCAGCTGGGCGTCGTTCAGGCTGATGATCGGCCGCGCAGCGCGCAGCAACGCCAGCGCCGTGTCGACGGTGTGGCCACAGGTCATCAGGTATGCGGCGGCGGTGAGGGGGGCCCGGCCTACGCCGGCGTGGCAATGTACCAGCGTGACCAACCCGGCGACCCGCGCTTCTGCGAGAAACGCGCACGCTGCGTCGAGCTGGGCCAACGACGGCGCATGAAAGTCTTCGACCGGGATGCGCAATGCGCGCACCGGTGGCGTGCCGGTGAAGGTGTCGTGATGCTCGGCCTGCAGGCTCAGCACGCTGGTGACGCCCAGCTGGGCGATCTCGGGCCACTGTGTTGCCGCGAACTGACCGCCGACGAACAGCTCATCGGTGATGCGGCTGAGATTCAGGCCGAAGACCCGTCGCCACTGCGCCGCGAGATACCGCGGCAACCGGCCGGCGTGCCGCTCGTCGACATCGTCGGCGTCGCCATGGCCATGTTGCGCCATCGCTCCCCCCTCGCACCTGC
>CAIQIY010000507.1 GCA_903871975.1 uncultured Chloroflexota bacterium
CCACCGGGGCCACGGATCGCCGGCGCGATCTTCGCGCCGAACGACGTCACGCTGCATTCGCTGCGGCTGGTGAACGGCATCGCCGCTGCCGCCGAGCGCCATGGCGCGGTGACCGTCGCCGCCACCGTTCAGTCGGTGCGCGAGGGCGGCGGTGCAGTGCGGCTCGAGACCACGGCCGGCACCATCGAGGCGGGGGCCGTCATCATCGCCGCCAACGCCTGGTCGAGCCGGCTCGTCCCGTCGTTGCGCGGCATCATCACGCCGGTGCGTGGCCAGATGCTGGCATACGCACCATTGCCGCCGGTCTTCACCACCGGCATCGGCGCCGAATACAGCGAGACGGGCGAGTACTGGCAGCAGACCAGTGATGGTACGATCGTGCTGGGGGGATGTCGCGCCGCCGCGCCGGATCGCGATGTCGACACGCTGGCGCTGGTGCCCACGGCACCGGTACAACATGCGCTCGAGCACGTACTGCCGACATTGTTCCCGCAGCTCACCGGCCTCACCGTCGCGCGGCGCTGGGCCGGGCCGATGGCGTTCACACCGGACTATCTGCCGGTCGTCGATCGGGTTCCTGGCGTGGCGCGCGCCTGGTTCGCCGGTGGGTTCTGTGGTCATGGCATGCCATTCGGCGTGCGCGTCGGCCAGGCGCTGGCCGAGGCCGTGCAGCATGGCGCGCTGCCAGCCGATGTCGCGCCGCTACATCTCGGGCGCTTTCGTTGAGCCCATGCGTCGTGGCCGAGCGTGCTGCGCCCGCCCCCGGCGGCCGTACAGTGGCGCATGCCCGGCTCCGCGGACCGCTGACCCCGCTCGTGTGGGACGAGAGCGCCCGCGGGTCGGCGATCCGCCTGGCGGCACTGAGGCGTTGTCACATTCAGGGTCCATCGGGTATGGCGCTGGAGGAGTGACCAAACTCACCAGTGGAGCACACGATGGACCAGACACGGTAGGGCGCCCTCATGGACACACTCGCCGTTCACGCCAAATCCACACTTGACAGCCGCGGTTCCTTCTGCTAATCTCGCGTTAACCCGAGGTAAGTAATCGTTTAACCAGAGCGGCCATGGTCAGCAGGTTCGGAGTTCGGAGTGACGACCATCCGGGATGTCGCGCAACTTGCCGGTGTCTCTACCGCCACAGTGAGCCACGTCCTGAACGACACGCGGGTCGTCAGTGACGACTTGCGTGGGCGCGTGGTGGCAGCCATGGTCACGCTGAACTACCGGCCGAACGCCGTCGCACGAAGCCTGCGGGTAAGCGAGACGCTCACCATCGGTCTCATCGTACCGGATGTCGAGTTGCCATTCTTCGCGCGTTACGCCCGCGACATCGAAACGGCGGCGAGCGAAGTAGGCTACAATGTCATTCTGTGCAATTCGAACTGGGCACTCGCCAACGAGCTGCGGTATCTGGACCATCTGTTGGCACGGCGGGTCGACGGCCTGATCTGCATCAGTGTCTCGCTGACTCCCGAGCACATCATACCCGTCCTGCGGCGCAACGCGCCGGTCGTCTGGCTCGAAGAGAGTCGCATCGGGCAGAGCTTCGACTCGATCGTCCTCGACAATCACCGTGGCGCCTACGATGCGGCATGGCATCTCATCGAGCGTGGCCACCGCCGCATCGGCTGCATCACCGGGCCGATCGTCGCCCAACTCACCGGCGACCGCATTGCCGGTGTACGCCAGGCACTGAACGACGCCGGGATCGCGCACGACGAACGCCTGATGATGATCGGCGCGTACGACGCAGAGAGTGGATACCATCTGGCTGGTCAACTCCTGGATCTCGCCGACCCGCCCACTGCACTATTCGCATTCAACGACATCATGGCGATCGGCGCCCTCCGCGCGGCCTACGAGCGCGGGTTGCGCGTCGGCCAGCAAATCGGGATCATCGGGTTCGACGGCATCGGTCTCACCGCACACGTCTCACCGCCGTTGTCGACCATCGAGCAGCCGACTCCCGCGATGAGCGCTGCTGCAATCTCGTTGTTGCTCGAGCGCGTGAGCGGCCAGCATCATGGTGAATCGCGGACATTACGCTTCCAGCCACGGCTGGTCGCCCGCGAATCGACGCTCGGGGCATGACTTCATTGGGAACCGCATGGTATGCTGATCAGTTATCGGGCACGGAGGCTCGCGTGTATCAGACGATCACCATCTCGACCGGCGTCGGCGATTCGCTGGTGAACCTGACCGAAGATGTCCGGCGGATCGTCAAGGAGAGTGGTGTCGCATCCGGCATCTGCTTCCTGGTGGTAGGTCACACCACGGCGGCGATCACCATCAACAGCCACATGGATCCTGCGACGGCGCGTGACATCATCGACGACATCAAGCGCATCGTGCCGACGCGGACCGACTTTCACCATATCTTCGACACACCGTCGGACGCTGCGGGACACATCAAGGCGTCGATCATCGGGAACACCGAGACGGTGTTGATTGAAGGACATGACCTGGTGCTCGGCCACTCGCAGGGGATTCTCTTCTACGAGTTTGACGGCCCACGCACGCGCCAGGTGATGGTCAAGATCATCGCGGGATAGGGCGCACGTGCGCCAGAGAGGAGGCAGATGAGGCCGCAACGAGGTTCCAATGGTTCGGGATCTCACGTCAGTCGCTCGTCGGAACCGGTGAAGAATCCCCTCAAGGAGGTTCATGTGCTGAAGCAGTCAGTTGCCGCGTTGGCGATGGTCGCCGCGTTGCTTCTCGCGTCGTGTGGTGGTACGCCGGCGGCGCCGTCGGGTGGTGGCGAGGCTCCGGCCGAGCAGCCAGCTGGTGGTGGCGAAGCGGTCACGCTCAACTTTCTCACGCTCGACGGCGACGACATGATCGCCGCGACCAACGCGGTCATCGATGCCTGGAAGAAGAGCGATCCGAAGTACGCCAACGTCACGGTCAACATCCAGGCTGTGCCATTTGCCGACATCTTCCCGGCGATCGAGACGGCGGTCGCATCAGGCGCCGAGCTCGACCTGTTCCTGGCCGATGGCCCGGACATGAAGCACTACGCGTTCAACAACGCGGCGATCCCGCTGGAGAAGTACTTCACCAAGGAAGAGATTGCTGCCTTCCTGCCGATCAACGTCGAGGCCGGCACCTACAAGGGTGTCTTCTACTCGCCGGGCATCATGGAGAGCTGCTCGAACATGTTCTTCAACAAGGACATGACCGATGCGGCCGGCATCAATCCGCCCGAGGTCCTCACCGGCTGGACGATGGAAGAGGCGCTGCCCAACTGGCAGAAGACGGTTCAGCGCGACGGCAGCTCGGTCACGGTGTGGGGCCTGCGCTGGGGCCAGGGCACCTACTGGGGCGACTACGAGCATGGCATCGTGCGCCGCGCCGCCGGGCCCAAGGGCTCGCCCACCAACATGGGCATGGCACCCGATGGCGTGACGTTCAAGGGCTACATGGATACGCCCGAGGCGCTCGCGGCCTTCGAGTTCCAGCGCAGCTGGTACCGCGGTGAGAACCCGGTGTCGCCGCAGGAGCCCATCCCGGACATCTTCTTCAACAAGCAGTCGGCATTCTACATCTCGCCCGACAACGCCATCGGTACGATCAACCGCAAGTACCCGAACGGCGACTTCCGCTTTGGCGTGATGGGTATCCCGGGCTTCGCCAATGGCTCGCAGGTCTGCCACACCGACTCATGGCACTTCGGTGTGTCGCCGGCCTCGAAGCAGCAGGATCTGGCTGCTGCGCTGGTCAAGTACATGACTGGCCCCGAGGGCGCGAAGATCTGGTTCGGCATCATCAAGCAGCTGCCGGCACGCACCGAGCTGCTGAACACGGTGCCGGAGTACAAGGAAATGCCGCAGAAGCTGTTCGCTGAGGCGGTTCAGGCGTACGGCCAGCCCCGCATCGGTACCCCGGGTTACACCGAGTACCAGCAGGTCTTCGCCGAGCTGATGAAGAACCTGGCCCAGACCGACGCCCCGGTGTCGGAACTGGTCGCCGACGCCGTCAGCAAGATCGAGTCGGCGGTCGCCAAGTACAAGGGCTGGAACGACTAGTCCTTCCGACGTCTGGCGTGTGCGCTGCCCGGCAGCGTGCACGCCGGATCTCCCTCTCACCCGGGTGCAACACGCCCACCGTCGCGCGTGTGCTCCGCTCTGACAGAACGACGACGCAGGCAGGTCGTGAGAGAAAGCCGGAGAAGATCATGGCACAACGCTTCGATGCCGCAGGTGCAACCCCTGCCGCTAACCTCTTCAGTCGGGTGTTCACGTGGCGTCGCAGGCAGCTGATCGTCGCCTTTCTCTTTGTACTCCCGGCGCTCATCAACTTTCTGACATTCCGTTACATTCCGATCTTCGAAGCCGCATACGCGAGCGTCTTCGAATACAGCCTGCTGGGTGGCTTCGGCGATTTCATCGGACTGGCGCATTATCAGCGCATGCTCACCGATCCGGTCCTGTGGCGTGCATTCCAGTCCACCGTGATGTTTGTCGTCTACAAAGTTCCGCTGCAGATCGTGCTGGCGCTGGCATTGGCACTCTATCTGTCGCGTCAGTCGATCGGGACTGCGATCGTGCGCTCGGCGATTCTCACGCCGATGGTCACGTCGCTGATCATTGTTTCGATCATCTGGGCAATGATCTATCACTCGCAGAACGGTCTCATCCAGAGCATCCTGCTCTCGCTTGGCCTGCCCAAAGTCGCATTCTTGTCGGATGTCAATAACGCGATGCCGGCTGTCGCCGCGATGATGATCTGGAAAGACATCGGATTCAGCTTCATCATCTTTGTCGCCGGGCTGAAGGGTATCCCCGAGATGTACTATGAGGCGGCGATCGTCGACGGCGCCAATCGCTGGCAATCGTTTCGCCACATCACACTGCCGCTCCTGCGACCGATCATGATGTTCGTCATCGTGACCCAGACGATCTTCTCGTTCCAGGTCTTCGTGCCGATCTATCAGATGACCCAGGGTGGCCCACTCGACTCGACCAAGGTGATTGTCTATTACATCTACCAGATGGGTTTCCGCTTCCAGGAGATGGGGTACGCCAGTGCGCTCTCGATCGTGACGCTGGTGATTTTGTTGACGGTGAGCTGGCTCCAGATGCGCGTGCTGAAGGTGGATGAGTGATCGGGTGCTGCTGGACATGGTCGTCCGTCATCCGATGCAAGTGAGTGAGAGCTGTCATGGCTGCTGAGCTACATCCGGTCACATCACACACCCCGGCTGCCCGCGCGCTCGGTGCGCTGGGTCAGGTGTTGCGGATCGTCATCTACGCCGGCTTGTGTTTCATCTTCCTGGTGCCGTTCGTCTGGATGGTCTTTGGCGGGGTACGCGCCGAGAACGAGATTTTCGCCAATCTCATCCCATTCAGCCTGCGCACGTTCATCCCGATTGAGTGGACGCTCGAAAGCTACCTGACGGTGCTGGGATTGAACGAGACCGGCCGCATGTTGGGCTACAACTTCGGCCTGAATCTGGGGAACTCGTTCTTCGTCTCGACGACGGTAGTGCTGCTGTCGCTGGTATTCAACACGATGGGGGCATACTTCTTCGCGCGGTTGCGCTTTCCCGGCAAGAAGTACCTCATCCTGTTCGTGCTGGCCACGTTTCTGGTGCCATTCGAGGCGACGATCGTGCCCTTGTACGTGGTGGTACGCAGCCTCGGTCTGCACAATTCGTACGGTGCCTTGATCGTACCGTGGTTCGCCAGTCCGTTCGTGATCTTCTCGCTGATCCAGTTCATGCGTGACCAGATCCCCTACGAGCTCGACGAAGCCGCGCTGATCGACGGTGCCGGATACTGGACGACGCTGTGGCGCGTGATCGTGCCGAACACGGTCCCCGGGCTGGTCACCAATGGCTTGCTGGAGTTTCAGTTCATCTGGAACCTGTTCTACTGGCCGCTGATCTCGGTGACGAGCAAAGACATCCAGGTGCTGCAGGTGGTGATCGCCGGGACGCTGGGGCAAAATCAGCAGTATTGGGGGCGAACCTTTGCCGGATCGTCGCTGGCGACGATTCCGGTGGTGGTGATCTTCTTGCTGCTGCAGCGCTATTATGTGCAAGGCGTGGCGAGCACTGGCGTCAAGGGTTGACGCAACACGCGGCGCAGCGCGTCTGCTGCGTTGCTACAGCCTGTCGTGCGAATCGCCATCGCCCGGCAGGCTGAGATGATCGGTGGTCATTGTGCACACACGCGCTGTAGCGCCCGATACGTGGATCGCTCGTGGCTTGCGCCTCGCCGACTGGCTGTCGCGCCTGGTGATCTACCCACTGCTGGTGTTCCTGTTCCTTGCGCCAACGCTGTGGATGATCTTCGGCAGTGTGCGCCCCGACAGCGAAACGTATCAATACCTGTTCCCCTTCGGTTGGCATACGCTGGTCCCCATCGAATGGACGCTGGATCACTACCGTACGATCTTCGCGCTCACCGAGTCGCGCCGGCCGACAAACTTCGGCAAGCATTTTCTCAATTCGGCGTATGTCGCCAGTGGCATCATTCTGTTGTCATTGTTGGTGAATACGCTGGCAGCGTACTTCTTCGCACGCCTGCGCTTCCCCGGCAAGCGCTGGTTGATGCTGGTTGTGCTGGCGACGCTGGTGATCCCCTCGGAGGCCACCATCGTGCCGCTCTACATGGTGGTGCGCGACCTGGGGATTCAGAACTCGTTCGCTGGCCTGATCGTTCCGTGGTATGCCAGTCCGTTCGTCGTGTTCTCGCTGACCCAGTTCATGCGTGAGCAGATTTCGTATGAGCTCGATGAGGCTGCGCTGATCGATGGCGCCGGGTTGTGGACGGTGCTGTGGCGCGTGATTGTGCCAAATACCATCCCCGGGCTGGTGACCGTGTCATTGCTGGAGTTCCAGTTCGTCTGGAATATGTATTATTGGCCCCTGGTGGTGATCGCCGATCGCGACCTGCAATTGCTGCAGGTGGTGATCGGTGGAACGGTTGGACCCAATTCGTTGCCGCGCGGTCGTACGTTTGCCGGGGCGTCGCTGGCGACGGTGCCGGTGGTGCTGGTGTTCTTGTTGCTGCAGCGCTACTACATCCAGGGTGTGGCCAGTACGGGAGTGAAGGGCTGAATATGACGACTGATCCGATCAGGGTGATCATCGATACCGATCCGGGGGTCGATGACTCGATGGCGATCTTGCTGGCGTTCAACTCGCCCGAGTTGCAGATCGAGGGCCTCACGACGATCTTTGGCAATACCGGCACGGCGGTCACGACCCAGAATGCGCTGCGCCTGGTCGAGCTGGCGGGACGGCCGGATGTGCCGGTGGCGGCGGGCGCCGACAAGCCGCTGCTGCGCCCGTTCGATGGCGGGGGCTGGATGGTGCATGGCCGCAATGGCCTCGGTGAGGTGTCGTTCCCCGCGCCACGCGGTACGCCGATCGCGCGTCGCGGCGCCCAGTTCATCGTCGATACGGTGCTGGCCAATCCCGGCGAGATCACGCTGTTGGCCGTCGGGCCACTCACCAATCTGGCGATCGCGCTGGCTCTCGAACCGCGAATCGCCGGCTTGGTGAACCGTGTGGTGATCATGGGTGGGAGCGCTACGGTGCCGGGCAATGTTTCGGCAGTGGCCGAGGCCAATATCCACAACGATCCCGAGGCGGCCCACCTGGTGTTCAATGCAGGCTGGCCCCTGGTGATGGTCGGGCTCGATGTGACGACGCGGACGATCATGACGAACGCGTATCTCGATGATCTGCGTGCGATCGGTAATCGCTACACCGATTTCATCGGTCAGATCGTGCGCCATTACCATGCGTTTCATCAGCAGCAGGGTCTGGAAGGTATCTATGTCCACGATTCGTCGGCAGTGATGTACCTGCTCGATCCTTCGCTGTTTACCACACGTGACGTGTATGTCGATGTCGAGTATCTGAGCCCCCATCTGCGCGGCTATACCGTGGCCGACTGGCATGGCAAGCGACAGGTCCAGACGCGCGCGACTGTGTGTGTCGCGGTCGACAGCCCACGATTTCTTGAGCTCTATCGGCAGCGCATCGCGACGATCCGCTGACCCGTCACGACGTGTCGGCGCGTTTGTTTGTCCGCCGTAATCGATTACCGCAGGAGGATCGCGGTGAAACCGACGACAATCATCGATTGTGATCCTGGCCACGACGACGTGATGGCCATTCTGCTGGGTGGCCGCACCACGGATCTGCGAGGCATCACCACTGTCCATGGCAATGCATCACTGGCCCAGACGACACGGAACGCGCGGCAAGTCGTCGAGTTCGCCGGGCTGACGCATGTCCCGATCGCCGAAGGCATGCCACAGCCGCTGGTGCGGGTCGCGCAGCATGCCCCCTACGTGCATGGCGAGAGTGGCCTTGACGGGCCAACGCTGGCGCCGCCGACGGTGCCGCTCCACCCATCGCACGCCGTCGATTTCCTGCTCGAGCAATCGACCAGCCTGAGCGAACTGGTGTTGTTGCCGATCGGCCCGCTGACCAACATCGCCATCGCACTCAAGCGCGACCCCGGGTTTGCGTCGCGAGTGAAGCAGATCAGCCTGATGGGGGGCTCGCTGACATTCGGCAACGTCACGCCGGCGGCCGAGTTCAACCTCTGGTGCGATCCCGAGGCGGCGCACGTCGTCTTCACCAGTGGCATCCCGATCAAGATGATCGGCCTGAACGTCACGCATCAGGTACTGGCCACCGAACCGTACCGCAAGCGGGTACGCGCCATCGGCTCGACGACGGCGACCCATGTCGCCGACATGCTCGACTTCTACAGTGCGCGCGAGACGGCCTATACCGGGCTGGCCGGCGGCTCGATGCACGATCCGCTGGCGGTCGCGGCGCTGATCGACCCGACGATCCTGACGTTCGAGCCAATGCATGTCGCCGTCGAAATCCACGGCCGCGACACGGCCGGCATGACGCTGTGCGACGGGCGGCATCTCGGTCCGGATTTCCGGGCGCTCAAGCCGCGTACTCGCGGCGAAGCCCCCAATGCCGAGGTCGCGGTGGCTGTCGATGCCGGACGGTTCTGGGAGCTCTTCCTGGACGTGCTGGCCACGTATCCGTGAGCATCGACGACTGAGCCGAGGAGATCGACATGACGCTTGCGACGATCATCGACTGTGATCCTGGCCATGACGACGTCATGGCGATTCTGCTGGGCGCGCGCACAACCGATCTGCGCGCGATCACGACGGTCCATGGCAATGCTTCGCTCGAACAGACGACGCGCAACGCGCGGCAGACGGTCGAATTCGCCGGGCTGACGCACATCCCGATCGCCGCCGGCATGGCGGCGCCGCTGGTCCAGGCACCGTCGTATGCCCCCGAGGCCCACGGCGTGACGGGCCTCGATGGTCCGACGTTGGCGCCACCGACGGTGCCGCTGGTACCACAACACGCCGTCGACTACCTGCTCGCACAGTCGCGGCAGATCGCCGATCTGACGCTGGTGCCTGTCGGGCCATTGACCAACATCGCCGCGGCGCTGAAGCAGGATCCGGGGTTCGCCGGCCGGGTGAAGCAGATGAGCATCATGGGTGGCTCACTGACGTTCGGCAATCGTACGCCGGCGGCCGAATTCAACATCTGGGCCGACCCCGATGCCGCACAGGTGGTGTTTCGCAGCGGCATACCGATCAAGCTGGTCGGGCTGAATGTCACGCTTCAGGTGGTCGCGAGCCCGACGATCCGCGCCCACATCCGCTCGCTACCCTCGACGACAGCGCGCCACGTCGCCGACATTCTGGAGTTCTACAGCACGCAACCGGGCAACTCCGGCGCGATGCATGATCCTCTGGCCGTGGCTGCCCTGATCGATCCATCGATTCTGACCTTCGAACCCATGTACGTGACCGTGGAGACCCACGGCAGCATCACGCGCGGCATGACGCTGTGCGACGGTCGGCACCTCGGGCCGGATTTCCGCGCCTTGCGCCACCGCGTGCGCGGCGAGACGCCGAACGCCGAGGTGGCTGTCGCGGTCGACGCCGCCCGCTTCTGGGAGTTGTTTCTCGATGTGCTGGCGACCTATCCGTGAGCCCGGATGCCTGGTGCCGGCAGTAGCAAGGACGAGAGAGCGTGTCTGACGAACACTCGATGATGCCGATCTCGGCGACGCGCCGCGAAGTCGCCGACCAGCCAGCCGTCATCGCGCAGGTCCTCGTGGATCAGGCGGTGCGCGTTCGCGAGCTGGCGCGGTTGCTGGCCGAACGTGGCACGCGCCGCGTGGTGATGATCGGCTCGGGCGACTCATGGTTTCTTGGCCTGGCGTGTCGCCTGGCGTTCGAGCGCTACGGCGGCGTGGCCGCCGATGCACTGCAGGCCTACGAGTATGCCGCCTATGGCGATGCTGGCATCGATGCGGCGACTGCTGCGATCGTGATCAGCTCGAGCGGCCGGCCGACGACGACCTGGGATGCCCTCGATCGTGCGCTCGAGACGCCGGCGTATGTCATCGGCATCACCGACAAGCCATATCCGGGGAATCCGTTCGCCGAAAAACCCCATACCGTGATC
>CAIQIY010000508.1 GCA_903871975.1 uncultured Chloroflexota bacterium
GCATTCAACTGGACCTATGGCGTCTACCTGGCGGCGACGATGGGCTCCGAGACGACGGCGGCGGCGGGCGCGCTGGGCGAGGTGCGCCGCGATCCGATGGCGATGCTGCCGTTCTGTGGCTACCACGTGGGCGATTATTTCAATCACTGGCTCAATTTCGGCCGCCGCCTGCAGAATCCGCCGCGTATCTTCGGCGTGAACTGGTTCCGTACCGATGCGCAGGGACGCTTCCTCTGGCCAGGCTTCGGCGAGAACATGCGCGTCCTGCAATGGATCGTCGAGCGAGCCCGCGGCCGGGCGGTGAGCGTCGAAGGCCCGCTCGGCTGGGTGCCGCGCTACGAAGACCTCGACTGGCGCGGCCTCGAGTCGCTCGACGCCACCGACTTCGGCCAGTTGATGTCGATCGATCGTGATGTGTGGATGAAAGAGATCCTGTCACACGACGAGTTGTTCCTGCGCATCTACGACCGCCTGCCGAAGGAGCTGCTGGCCACCCGCGAGCTGATCATCTCGAGCCTGTGGCGCTCGCCAAAACACTGGGAACTGGCGCCCGAACATCACTGAGCGCACTGTCGCGCGATCACGCACCCCAGGTGACACCACCGCGCCCCACGGGGGCGTGGTGGTGTTGGTTACACACCATCGGGCCCGTGTACCCGCCGATTGATGACGCCCGTGTGACGTCCATCGACTATGGTTGGCCGTGGGCGGCTGGCGCCCCGCGACGATCGCGGCACACACCCTACCGGGGCGCGGCAATTGCGGCAGAACGCGCCAGGGAGTAGACTGTGGTGAGCAGACCCATCAGAGAGGCATCGACGTGACTGCAGACCCGGGATACTTCAGCAACGTATCGGAGTTCAGCATCGGCGATCTCTACGAAGCGGCGTACTTCGACGCAGCCGAGGCCGCCACCGGCTACACCAGCTACCAGGACGGCGCGTGGGCCGAGCGCCTGGCGCTGGTGACGCGCGAGTTCTTTGCGCCGCACCACGTCGTCGAGATCGGCTGCGCCCGCGGCTACGTCGTCGGGCACCTGTGTGCCGCAGGCATCAACGCGGTCGGCTTCGATTACAGCCATCACGCGGTGGCGACAGCACCCACAGCCGTACGCGGCCGCATCGGTCGCGCCGATGCGAGCCGGTTGCCGCTGGCCCCGCAGAGCTGTGATGTGTTGCTCAGCTTCGAGACGCTCGAGCATCTGCATCCACAGCACATCCCGCGCACCGCTGCAGAGTTTGCCCGCTGTGCCCGCGACTGGGTCGTGCTCACGATTCCCACCTACGGCGACGACGAGCCGGGGCGGGTCGGCATTCCGATCGAGGATGCCGAACATGCGCGCGATGCGCGCGAAGGGCGCGCGTTCCGCAAGCTCGTGCTCGATGCGCGCGGGCAGCCCGATCTGGGGCATCTGACGCTGGCGACGTGGCGCTGGTGGAGCGCACAGTTTGCCGCAGCCGGGCTGCGCCGGGCCCACGAAATCGAGGCCGTGCTGCTGAGTCATCCATTTGCCAGCGACTCGCTGGCCACCTGGTACTGGCACATATTCACGCCCCACCCCGAACAGCGCGTGGGTGTCGCGCCGGGCGCCAGCGTCGTGATGAACGACGCCCCGATCTGGCACCTCGGCGCCGGATGGCACCCCATCGAGGGGCACGCACCGGCGGCATTCCGCTGGTCGCAGGAACATGCACACCTCACCATGCCCGCCGATGGCACGCGGCTGGTGCTCATGGCAGCCGGCGGGCCGCGCCAAGTCACCGTCGAGCTCACGGTCGACGGTCGGTCGTGCGGTCGCCAGCCGATCGCCGCCGGCTGGTCGCCGCACCGCAGCGTCTGGCGCATTCCGGCGGGCACTGGCCCGCGGCGCGTGAGCTTCGGCATTCCGGACGGCCAGGCGCTGCACGATGCGCGCGGCGCGCTCGGCGCGCTGGTCTGGTCGGTGATGATCGAGAAGGAGTCGTGATGGATCGCCTGGCCCACTACCGCCTGCCGATCGCCAATGCGCCGCGCATCGGCGCGTTGCGTGCCGTCGTCGATCGCAATGGCGAGATGTATCTCGATGGGCAGCGCGTCGAGCAGGCGGTGCCGACGGGCGTGTTTCTGGTCTTGACGTTGCGCGACGAGGCAGTGCGCTATGTGCTGGCCACCGAGTTCGATGCGCTGCGCGCTGCGGCTGCTACCCGGCGCCAACGCCCATCGAGGAGGTCTGATCGTGACTGAGCCGGATTCGCTGCACTGGCGTGGCGTGGTGCACTACCCTGATCCCGATGTCATCGTGCTCGATCCCCGCTTCGCCCGCTACCGGATCGGCAGCGCCGTGATCGAACGGATCGCGACCGGTTGCCGCTGGGCCGAAGGGCCCGTCTGGTTCGGCGACCAGCGCATGCTCGTGTGGAGTGATATCCCCAACGATCGGATGCTGCGCTGGGATGAGCAGACTGGGCGGGTGTCGCCGTTTCGTGCGCCGGCACACTTCACCAATGGCAATACCCGTGATCGCCAGGGCCGCTTGATCAGCTGTGAACATCAGAGCCGGCGTGTCACCCGGACAGAATACGATGGCACGATCACGGTGCTGGCGGATTCGTTCGCCGGTAAGCGGCTCAATGCACCCAACGACGTCGTCGTGCATTCGAGTGGTGCAATCTATTTCACCGACCCTGGCTACGGCATTCTGAGCGATTATGAGGGTGATACCGCAGATTTTGAACTTTCGCGCAACGTCTACCGCATCGACCCGGTTTCTGGTAGGATACAGCTGGTCGTTGACGACATGGACCGACCAAATGGGTTGTGCTTCTCACCCGACGAGCGACAGCTCTACATCGTCGACACAGGCGCGTCGCATACCCCCGATGGCCCGGCGCACGTGCGTGTCTTCGCTGTCGGCGATGATGGTATGCCGCGCGATGGTCGCGTATTCGTCGATATGCGGCCAGGCATGGCCGACGGCATTCGTACCGACCGCGACGGCAACCTGTGGATTGCCGCAGGCTGGGGCGGCTACGGCTTCGACGGTGTGCACTGTGTTGCGCCCGACGGCAGCCGGATCGGCCAGATTCGCCTGCCCGAAGCCTGTGCCAACCTGTGTTTCGGCGGGCGGCGGCGCAATCGCCTGTTCATGACAGCATCACAGTCGGTGTATGCGCTGTACCTCGATACGTGCGGCGCACCGCATCCCTGAACAGACAGAGAGAGAGACCCGAGTGACCACGTCGTCGTTCGACAGCTATGGCGAGATCGCCGAAGCGCATCGCGCCATGCGTCTCGGTACCACCAGTGCGGTAACCCTGACCGAGGCATCGCTCGGCCGCATCCGTGCACTCGACCGCAGTGGGCCGATGCTGGCTGCCGTCATCGAGCTCGATGCGACGGCACTCGAGCAAGCGCAACGCTGCGATGCCGCATTGCGTGATGGGCGGTGGCTCGGGCCACTGCATGGCATTCCGATCCTGCTCAAGGACAACATCGACCGCATCGATGGCACGACCACCACGGCCGGCTCCTTTGCGCTGCACGAGAGCAGGCCACAGTCCGATGCGACGATCGTCACGCGGCTGCGCGAGGCCGGCGCGATTCTGCTCGGCTCGACCAACATGAGCGAGTGGGCCAACTTCCGTTCGACACGCTCGGTCAGCGGCTGGAGCGCGCGCGGCGGCCAGTGCCGAAACCCCTACGTCCTCGACCGTTCGCCGTGCGGCTCAAGCTCGGGATCAGCCGTCGCCGTAGCGGCGGGGTATGTGATGGCGGCCATCGGCACCGAGACCGATGGCTCGATCGTGTGTCCCTCGAGCGTGAACGGCGTCGTAGGCATCAAGCCGACCGTCGGGCGCGTCAGCCGGGCCGGCGTGATTCCGATCAGCAGCAGCCAGGACACCGTCGGCCCGCACGCCCGCACCGTCGCCGATGCAGCCCGCGTATTGGCCGTGATGCAGGGCAGCGACCCACGCGATGCGGCGACCCACCGCGCGCCACCGTGGCATCTGCCGCAGTTTGATCCACGCACGGCGCTGCAGGGCGCGCGCATCGGCGTCGTCCGGCAGCACGTCACCGGGCTGCATCCGCTGGTCGATCGGCTGTTCGAGAGCGCACTGGCCACGCTGCGCTACGCCGGCGCGACGCTGGTCGATCCCGTCGACATCACCACATATGCCCAGCTGGCAGCCGATGAAGCAGAGCTGGTCGTGTTGCAGACCGAGTTCAAGCACGAGTTGGCGCGCTACCTGGCGACGCGTGTCGCGCGCGTGCCGGATGGGTTTGTGCCGCGCAGTCTGTCGGACATCATCGCCTACAACCGGGCCGATGCGGCACGGACGTTGCAATGGTTCGGCCAGGAGGTCTTCGAGCAGGCACAACTGCGCGGCGACCTCGCCGATCCGCACTACGAGGCCGCGCGCAGCCGGGCCCGGCGCCTCGGCGGCGCCGATGGCATCGATGCCGCGATGGTGCGTCACCGGGTCGATGCACTAGTGGCGCCGACGACCGGGCCAGCCTGGCCGATCGATCCCGTCCATGGCGATCGCTCGATCGGCAGCAGCTGCACCCCGGCGGCGGTGGCCGGCCTGCCGCTGGTGACGGCGCCGGCGGGCTTCGTCGCCGGCTTGCCGGTGGGGCTGAGTTTCATGGGGCGCGCCTTCGATGAGGTGCGCCTGGTGTGGTATGCCGCTGGCTTCGAGGCACATCACGCGGGGCGACGTGCACCGACGTTCAAACCGACGATCGGGTGAGTCGCGGGCGCTCAGCCGTCGGCGGGCGCCGACGCGGCATCGTCCATCCAGCGGGCGACGCGTGCCCGCACCTCGGGCGGCGGCAGCGCCCGCTCAAACCGCCCGCCCACCGCATCGTCGCCCGGCCGGGTCGTGGCGACGATGCCGACCTTCGCGACGGTGAGTTCGTCGTGCTGCGGTTCGCATCGATCGGCGCGCACGCCCGGGACGACGAACAGATCACGGTCGGCACGCATGCGGGCCGCGATCGCCCACTCGACCTGCTGCGGATCGGTCGGGTCGATGTCGTCGTCGACGACCGTGACCCACTTGAGCAGGTTGACGGTGCCCATCGCCAACATGATCGCCCGCTTGCCCTCGCCACGGCGCGGCTGGTGCATGGTGATCACGGCGTGCAGTCGCCCCATGCCACCATCGGTGAGATGGACCGCACGCACGGCCGGGATCACGCGCTGCAACGCGCGGCAGGTGGTCGCGGCGATGGCAGTGCCGCCCAGCAGGCAGTGCTCTGGCTCGTAGCCCGGCATGATCGCCTGGTAGATCGCGTCCCGACGGTGCGTGATGGCACGGACGGTGACGCCGTGTCCCGCGCCGTAGGACACATAGAATCCGGGAAACTCCGAGACACGACCTTCCTCGACCGGCTGGTCGGCGTGGAGCGTGGCCTCGATCACGATCTCGGCTTCGGCTGGCACCGCCAGGTCGACAGTCCGGGCGGGCACCAAGCGGAGCGGTTGACCGAGCAGGGCGCCGGCGATATCGAGTTCATCGCGGCCGAGCTCGACATACATCTGCGACGCGAGCAGCGTCGCCGGATGATTGCCGATCGCCACGGCGATCTCGAGCGGTTGGCCGCGCGCCGCGCTGCGACGCAGCAACTCGCTCAGATGATGGGTCGGCGCGATCCCCGCCATCAGCTGGTCGCCGCCGAGCAGCAGCAGGCGCGCGATCGAGACATTGCGCCGCCCGCTCTGCGGGTCGCGGGCGATGATCACGCCGGCCGTGATGTACGGGCCACGCTCGCGCTCGAACCAGGTCGGCACTGGCAGGACACGGCCGACATCGAGCGGTGCCGTGTGCACAACCTGCTGCACCGGTGCGTCGGCGACCAGTTCTGGCGCGATGCCGCCGTCGAGTGCGGCGAGGATGCGCGGCTGCAAGGTATCGGGCGTACACCCCAGCGCCATGGCGAGGCGCTCGCGGGTGCCGAGCAGGTTGGTCACCACC
>CAIQIY010000509.1 GCA_903871975.1 uncultured Chloroflexota bacterium
GGTCATCGGCCGCACGCCACACTGGACGAAGTTGGCCGGATCGAATGCCATGCGCACTGTCGGCGAATCGATCGTACTGACGATGTCGTGGCAACGCTCGGCGGTATCGCCATAGATTTCCTTCTCGTTCTCGTGGAGCAACGTCAGCCCCAGGGCGCTCGCGCGCCCGGCGAGCAGCTGCAACCGCGTGAGCACCTCGTCGCGCTGTGCCGCCGGATCGTCGCCGACGTAGAACGAAAAGATGCGTACGGCCGTGGTGCCGAGTGCATCAGCCACGCGTGCCGCACGCTCGAGGCGCTCGAGCTCATACGCGCGCGGCAGTTCCAGAGTGGACTTGCCGATCGGGCTGCCGATCGCCGACACCGCGAAGCCTGCCTCGTCGAGCAGTGCGCGCGCGCGCCGCACCTCGCGATCGTCGAGGTCGAGCACATTCTTGCCCCATGCGCCACGAACCTCGAGGGCACGCACCGATTCGTCGGCGAGCACCGCGATCTGATGGGCCAGATCGTCGCCGATCTCATCGCCAAACGCGCTGAGGACAAAGCGTGCCGCGCTCATGACGCCACCCCGATGGCAGCCAGGTCGGCGCGCAACCGCTCGGCAAACTGTGGCAGCGCCACCTCGGGTTCGGCCAGGTGCGGGTGCCACTGCTTCTCCCACTCGACCGCGATCCAGCCGTCGTAGCCACCGGCGTGCAGCGCAGCGAGAATGTCGCGGGTCGGCACCAATCCCTCGCCGAGCAGCGTCAGATCCCAGCGATCGCCGCCATCCGCCGGCGGCCGGCCATCCTTGATGTGCACATGGCTGATGCGCCCATGCAGGCGCTCCAGCGTCACCGTCGTCGGCTCGCCGACACGAAACGGATGCAGCAGGTCCCACAGCGCACTCGCCTGGGGAACGGCGTCGAGCACGGCCCCGACCGGTCCGCTGGCGCAGAACGCGTCGTGTGTTTCGAGCGCGACCTGGATGCCCATGCTCGCGCCGCGCTCGGCGATCGGGCGCATGGTGTTGATGGCGGCTGCGGTTGCCTGTTCGAGCGGCGTACCCTCGGGCGGCGCGGCGAAGACCCGGATGACCGGCGCGCCCCATTCGGCCGCCAGCTCGAGCATGCCATAGGCATCGTCGATCTGCGCTGCCGCAGCCAGCCGGTCGGGCTGGGCGACGCGGACCGAAGTGTCGAGGCACACGATCGGCAGCCCGGCGTCCGCCAGCGTCGCGCGCACACGCGTCCGCTCGTCGCGCCCGAGCGCCGGCGTGATCAATGCGCCATCGAGCAGGCGCAATTCGATGCCTTCATAGCCGAATCGTCGTGCTCCCGCGACGACCTGCCCGAGGGACCATCGCGGACAGGCCAGGGTTGTGAATGCGAGTCGCATGGTGTGCTCCTCTGAGTGCTGCGCCTGGCGGGCTGCGCACCGTTGGTCAGTGCTGCGCCGCCTGCCATTGCGCACGCATGAATGCCAGGGCCGTCGGTGCTTCGCCGGCGAGATCGTTCCAGCGGCATTCGGCCGAAATCCGTGCGTCGTAGCCGATCTGTCGCAGCACGCGCATGAAGCCGGCGTAGTCGTAGCCGCCATTGCCGGGGGCAGTCCGTCCGCCATCGGCGACGTGGACATGCACCAGCAGCGGCGCAGCCGCAGCGACGGCACCGAGCGGCTCGTGTTCGAGCTCGAGGTGGTAGAGATCTGCCAACAGCTGTACGCGGCTCAGGCCACGGTCGTGAATGAACGCCTGACACTCGGCCACGCGATTGAACACATTGCACTCGCCCTGGTTGAGATGTTCGAGCGCCAGCGCGATGCCGGCGCGATCGGCTTCATCACCCGCCAGCGCCAGTGCATCGGCCAACTGATCGAGCGCCGCCTCGCGTGGCACGTCGGCCGGAATACGCCGCGCAGCGCCGCTCCCCAGCACCGCCACCGCGGCGCCCAGCCAGGCCATGCGCTGGAACGCTGCGCGCAGGTAACTGCGCAGCGCCACCAGATCGGCCTGCGGCCCCGCCAGCGGGATCGTCGCGGGGATCAGGACATTGAACGCCTCGGGGCGAATGGGGGCCGCCGCGATCGCGCGCAACGCCGGCAGCGCAGTGCGGTCGTCATCGAATGGCTGAACCGCACGGGCTGGCAATTCGCAAAAGTCGAAGCCGGCATCCGCGACCAGCGCGATTGCTTCGGGGGCGACACAGACGCCAAATCGCATGATCGTCTCCTCTGCAGACATGGGTGCGGCTGCGCGGGCCGCACGACCTCAGGCCAAACCGACGGCACGCCGATGCCGCGCCGATTCGTAGGCCGCCAACACCAGCGCCAGCGCACGACGGCCCTCGCGACCGTCGACCAGCGGCGCACGACCTTCGCGGCATGCTGCGACCAGATCGGCGACGATCCGGGCATGGCCGACGTGCTGGATGCCACCGGGCCGGGCACCTGCGCCAGCCTCGGCCGGGCCAGTGCGCAGACCCACCGGTTCGATGCCGGGAACCTCCCAGCGTGCGATCGATTCGCCTTCGAGCTGAATGCCGCCGCGCGTGCCGTAGAGTTCGATGCGGTGCGGAAAGCCCGGTGCTGCAGCAGTCGTCGCGGCGATGGTGCCATGTGCGCCGTTGGCGAAGTGTACCGTCGCACTGAGACAATCCTCGACGTCGATGGCGTGGGCCAGCGTGGCCGCCCGGGCCTGGACTTCGCTGACATCGCCGAAGAACCACAGCAGCAGGTCGATGAGGTGGATGCCCTGGTTCATCAGCGCGCCGCCGCCGTCGAGGGCCCAGGTGCCGCGCCAGGCGGCCGAGGCGTAGTAGGCGGCATCGCGGATGTAGGGAATGGTGACGGTGGCCAGCACCGGCCGGCCGAGTGCACCGCTCGCGATGGCCTGCCGCACCTGGATGAACACCGGATCGGTGCGGCGCTGCAGTGCGACTGCCAGACGCACCCCGGCGGCGTCGCAGGCGGCGATCATCGCATCGGCATCGGCCAGGCTCAGCGCCAGTGGCTTCTCGACCAACACGTGCTTGCCGGCGCGCGCCGCGGCGATCGCCTGGGCGGCATGCATGCCGCTGGGTGTGCAGATCGTCACGGCATCGATCGCCGGATCGGCCAGCAGCGCGGCTACGGTGTGATGACATGGGACGCCGAACTCGGCGGTGGCGGCGCTGGCACGTGCCGGGCTCGAGGCTGCCATCGCCACCAGACGCGCCCCGGGGGTCGCGGCGATCGCGGTTGCGTGATACCGGGCGATCATGCCGCTGCCGATGATTGCAACCTTCAGGGGTTCGCTCGTGTGCATGCCCCGCCCTTCCATGCTCATCGGTCGCTCGGCAATGTGCTGGTGCCCGCACGCAACCCGGCCAGCACCGCATCGTAGCGGGCGCGGTCGAGCGGCAGCGCCAGCGGTACCCCGAGCACCGCCGAACCGATCACGGCGTTGGCGAGCTCGAGCGACATCAGCGCTTCCCGGGCGTCACAGCGCGGCCGCCGCCCGGTGGCCAGCGCGTCGAGCA
>CAIQIY010000510.1 GCA_903871975.1 uncultured Chloroflexota bacterium
CGGCAGGAGCGGGCGCTGGCCCCGCACGCCGCTGAGGCCGGCACACTGCCGCGGTCGCGGCAGAGCCCGTGATTGCCTCACCCCGTTGCGGTGCCGCAACCAGTGCGGGTGCGTGTGACGCCGCCCCGGATGATGCCGGCTGGCACCGTGACGCCACGAATGCAGCATCTGTACGCGGTGGAGGACGAACACCTACGCGTTCGTGGTCCTGATCAGCGGTCACGTGCATCTGAATGCGTGCCGCACAACGCCGCCGAGGTTGTGAGGCCGGTACGACGATGTACGTGGAGCAGGCACGCTGCGGCGCGTGCGTTGATCAGGGGCAACCTGCAATCGGGCGTGTAGCGCCGAGAGATCAATCGTGATGGTCTGATCCGCTCCACGCAGTGTCACCGCCAGTGTGCAATGATTACACAGGAGGTTCACAAATCAATGGGCTTTCGTGAATTTGTGATGGGAATTCCATGGGTGTACCGCAGTTTCGGTGCTGGTATCAGCCGACCAGAGCGTCGCGACTGGTTGTCGCGCGAGGTGATCCAAGCCAACGAAGGCATGCGAGTTCTTGATATCGGATGTGGCCCTGCAGACATCCTCACCCGCTTAGGTCATGTATCGTATCTTGGGATCGACCACAATCCAAGCTACATAGAGCAAGCGCGTAAGCGCTATGGGCACGCAGCCCGATTTGAATGCTGGGACGTGACTGATCCTCGCCTGACAGAGCTCGGCGACTTCGATCTTGTGCTATTGATCGGAGTATTACACCATCTGACTGATGAAGAAATCACTGTGATGCTTTCTCACGCCGCTCAAGCTCTTAAGCCCGAAGGGCGCATCATCACATTTGACTGTGCGATCGAGCCGAGACAACACCCAGTTGCCCGAATGCTCGCGAACCTCGATCGGGGTCGCTACGCACGATCGACTGATGGCTATGCGGCGCTGGTCGCCCAGCATTTCACTCCTGTTGATGTGATCATCCGCCACGATCTGCTGAAGCTTCCTTACACCCATGCGATCATCACCGCTACCCCGCGCGGAGCACGCTCGCAGGCCCAGGACATGCCAGGCAAGCATGGATAACCCGATGTGATGTTCCGGGTAGGCCATGGCAGGAGCCCGAGGCTCGAACACGGCCAGCTCCTCCTGAACGGCGGATGGCACAGGAAGGCGTGACGATCGACCAGCCGGGCTGTCGCCGTACCGCTGGCCTTGTGGCTGCGGCAAGCACGAGAAGCGCGACGCGGCACAATATTGCGCCCAGTACCCCCGGCGCGGCCCTGTCAGCAGCCGCTGGTTGCGAATGGTGCGCGATCGGCCAGGGGCGATCGATTCGCCGCTATCCGGGTGCCGGCTTCGGCACCTCGGCACGCATCTGGCCGTCGTGTGCGGGGCGCGCGGTCGGGCTCCGGGCACGCGGGTCGATGGTGGTTGCTCCCACTGGAATAGACTTGGCTGGCGCGCGGCCTGCTGCTGCGGCCCGGGCGTGCCAAAGAGACGGTATGACCCACACAGCGCCCGCGCTCCGGGTGCGGCAGGAGCGGGTGCTGGCCCCCGCACGCCGCTGAGGCCGGCACACCGCCGCGGTCGCGGCAGAGTCCGTGCGCAGATACACGTCCTCGCAGCGCCGGCAAGCGTGCGTCCGCACGGCGCGGCACACGTGACTCAGGTGCGGTGCTTGCCGGGCCGGCTGCGTGTGGGCCGCGACCCACGCCGTGGGCGTGGCGTACCCGGCACCGGGCGACGGGCAGTGATCGGCCGGGCAACCAACCGAACCACAACCGAGCGATCATCTGGCGTTAGCACAGACCACACAGAGCGTTAATCTTCGACGCATATCGTCAGGCGTGAAGCGGCGGAAACATTCCGCCGCGGCACATGATTCCGAAGCGATCGAGGAGTAACGCCACCATGTCCTCACCTGTGACCAACCGCCGCCAGATGCTGCGCCTGATGCTCGCCGGCGGTGCCGGTGCACTGCTCGCCGCGTGTGGCGCGGCCACCCCCGCCGCAGAGCCTACCGCAGCCCCAGTGGCCGAGCCGACGGCGGCCCCGGTGGCCGAGCCGACGGCCACCGCGCCGGCGACGCTGCCAGCACCGCCCGCCCCCGGGCCGATCGACCTTGCTGCGATCGGTGGCATGGAGGCCCTGATCGAGGCGGCGCGCCAGGAGGGTGAGCTCTCGACCATCGCCCTGCCCAACGACTGGGCGAACTACGGCGAAGTGAAGCAGGCATTCTTCGCCAAGTACCCGTTCCTCAAGCACAACGACCTCAGCCCCGATGCCAGCTCGGCGCAGGAGATCGAGGCGATCAAGGCGAATGCCGGCAGCCGTGGCCCGCAGGCACCCGACGTGATCGACGTTGGCTTCACCTGGGGTGACCAGTCGAAGGCCGAGGGGTTGCTGCAGCCCTACAAGGTGGCCACGTGGGACAGCATCCCTGCGAGCCTGAAGGATCCCGCAGGGTTCTGGATGGCCGACTACTACGGCGTGATGGCGTTCGAGGTCAATACCCAGGTGGTGACCAACGTGCCACAGGACTGGGCCGACCTCCTGAAGCCGGAGTACAAGGGTCAGGTGGCGCTGGCTGGCGACCCGACCGGCTCGGGCCAGGCGATCAATGCGGTCTGGGCTGCAGCACTGGGCAATGGCGGCTCGCTCGACGACGCCGCCCCGGGGCTGCAGTTCTTCAAGCAGCTGAACGACGCCGGCAATTTCGTGCCGGTGATCGCCAAGCCGGCGACCATCGCCAAGGGCGAGACGCCGATCGCGCTGCGCTGGGACTACAACGCGCTGGCGAATCGCGACCAGACTGCCGGCAATCCCGAGATCGCGGTGGTCGTGCCGAAGAGTGGCTCGCTGGCCGGGGTGTACGTGCAGGCGATCAGCGCGTATGCGCCGCATCCGCATGCTGCACGCCTGTGGCTCGAGTTCCTCTACTCCGATGAGGGCCAGCTGCTGTGGCTCAAGGGCTACGCCAGCCCGGCACGCATCGACGACATGAAGCAGCGCGGCGTGGTGCCCGCTGAGTTGCTCGCGGCGCTGCCCCAGACCACCGCACCGGTGGGTATCCCGACGGCGACCCAGATCAACGCGGCGTTTGATGCGATCAAGGCTGGCTGGCCGACGGTCGTCGGCGCGACGGTCCAGTGATCTCGCGGCGGCGCTGGCGGCCACGATCGGCTGCTGGCGCCGCCCGCCATCCAAATGTCGGCGCTCATGGGGGAAATCAGAGCATCATGCGACATGTGTGGTCGATCATGCGCGGGCGCGGCCGGATCGCCATCGCGCTGGCGCCATTTCTGGCGTTCCTTGCGGCGTTCCTGTTCTGGCCAGCGACGTCGATCGTCATCGAGAGTGTGCTCGATCGGCAGCGCGCCTTCACGTTGGCCAACCTGATTCAGCTCGGCCAGCCGTTCATCGTCGCGTCGTTCGTCTACACCATTCAGCTCAGCGCGGTCACCGCGGTCGGCGGTGGGATCCTCGGCATGCTGCTGGCATATGCCACCGTGAGCGACGCGCTGCCGCCGGCGTTGCGCGACGCGATGACGACGTTCTGCGGCGTGGC
>CAIQIY010000511.1 GCA_903871975.1 uncultured Chloroflexota bacterium
GGCGCCCGAGCCCGCTGTGTCGCGCCGAGCGCCTGGAAAAGATGCTGGGCACGCCGGCCAAGATCTTCTACAAGTACGAAGGCGTCAGCCCGGCCGGCTCCCACAAGCCCAATACCGCGGTCCCCCAGGCGTACTACAACAAGCAGGAAGGCGTCAAGCGCATCATTACCGAGACCGGCGCCGGCCAGTGGGGCTCATCGCTGGCGCTCGCCGGCAGCTGGTTCGGCCTCGAGATCGTCGTCTACATGGTCAAGGTGAGCTACCAGCAGAAGCCATATCGTCGTGCGCTGATGGAGAACGTCGGCGCGACGGTGATCGCCAGCCCCAGCACGACCACCAACGCGGGGCGTTCGGTGCTGGCCAGCACGCCCGACAGCACCGGGAGCCTCGGCATCGCCATCAGCGAGGCGGTCGAGGTGGCAGCCCAGGATCCCGATGCACGCTATGCGCTGGGCAGCGTGCTCAACCACGTGCTGCTGCACCAGACGGTGATCGGCCTCGAGGCGCAGGCACAGCTCGAGATGGCCGGCGACTACCCCGACATCATCGTCGGTGCGACCGGCGGTGGCTCCAATTTCGCCGGGATCACCTTCCCATTCATCGGCACGCAGCTGCGCGGTGGGCGGCCGGTGCAGATCGTCGCCGTCGAGCCGGCGGCCTGCCCGAGCCTGACCAAGGGACGCTACGCCTACGATTACGGCGACACCGCCAAGATGGCACCGATGGTCAAGATGCATACCCTCGGCCACACCTTCGTGCCGTCGGGCTTCCATGCCGGTGGCTTGCGCTATCACGGCATGTCGCCGATGGTGAGCCACCTGGTGCAGCTCGGCCTCATCCAGCCGACGGCGATCCAGCAGCTCGAGACGTTCGCCGCCGGCGTGCAGTTTTCGCGCGCCGAGGGCATCGTGCCGGCCCCCGAAGCCAACCATGCGGTCGCTGGCGCCATCCGCGAGGCCCTGCGCTGCAAAGAGACCGGCGAGTCCAAGACCATCCTGTTCAATCTGTGTGGCCATGGCCACTTCGATATGCAGGCCTACATGGACTATCACGCCGGGCGGTTGCACGACTTCGAGTACTCGGACGAGGAAGTTGCCATGGCGCTCGCGGGGTTGCCGTCGATCGCCGAGTAGCCGCGATGTGTGCGCCGGGCGGTGAGCACGACTCGCCGCCCGTGCCACACGACAGGAGCAGTGATGAGCACCCAGCGTGATGGTGTGCGCCGACAGGCGCGTGCATTGGTCGAACATCCACGCTTTCAGAGCTTGATCATCGGCGTGATCGTGATGAATGCCATCACCCTCGGCCTCGAGGTGAACCTGCATCGCGTCGAGTCGGCGATGGCGGTGTTGCATGTCCTCGATCGCATCGCGATTGCGGTGTTCGTGGTCGAGATCGTGATCCGGCTGGTGGCGTATGGCTGGTCGTTCTTTCGCTCGGCGTGGAGCATCTTCGACCTGCTGATCGTGATCATCTCGCTGATCCCGGCGGCTGGCGCGCTGTCGGTGCTGCGCGCCCTGCGCATCCTGCGCGTGACGCGCCTGTTCAGTACCGTGGCGAGCATGCGCACGATCATCAACGCGCTGGTCGGTGCCATCCCGGCGATGGGTTCGATCATGCTGGTGATGGTGCTGCTGTTGTACATCGGTGCCGTTCTGGCGGCCGGGTTGTTCGGGAGTTCGTTCGAACGCCAGTTTGGCTCGCTCGAGTACTCGATGCTGACCCTGTTCCAGTTGATGACGCTCGATGGCTGGTCGGCCGAGATCGTCGGGCCGATCATGGATGTCTATCCGTGGGCGTGGGTGTTTTTCATCCCGTACATCATCATCACGTCGTTCGCCGTGCTCAACCTGTTCATCGGTGTGTTGATGAGCAACATCGAGGCCGACAAGCAGGAGCGCGACGCCTCGCATGCGGCGCGCCTCGAGCAGCGGCTCGATACGCTGTCGCAGCAGGTCGTCGAGCTCCAACGCCTGATCGAACGCCAGTCGCGCGATTCGTGAGATGAGACAGGCCTTACTGCCACGCGACGCGCACGCTGGCCGCGAGCCCGGCCGTCTCGAGCACGACATAACGACTGGTGCCAATCGTCTCGAGCCGGGCCACGGCCGGTGCGCCATCGAGCCACACATCGGGTGGGTCTGGCGGCGTCTCGGCCGGCAACAGCAACCGCAGCGTCACCCGATCGGCGCTGCTGGTGAGCTCGAGCTGCAGCGCATCGGCGTGGCGCTCCCAGGTATAGGCGACGTATCCATCGCCGGCGGCATAGCGCACCGCGACGTAGGCACCCGTGACATCGCTGGCGCTCCAGCGCGGGCTCAATTCGACGTCACGCAGCCGAATGCCGCGATCGATCACGCCGGCAGCACCTTCGAGCAGCGCCGTGAGCATCGCCATCGCGCCCCAGCCATCGTGGGGGATCGTGGAGTCGCTGCCGACGCCCTCGGCGCCATCGGGCCGGTACCACAGAAAGCTGCGACCACGCGAGAGCATGCGCTGCCAGTAGTGGTCGAGCGTCGCGAAGCCGTACGTCTCGTGGCCGTGGCGGAACGCACCGCGCGCCAGTTCGCCGCCGACCAGCGGCATGATGCCGCCGTTGACGTATTCGCCCGGCAGTTCGCCGCTGCGCCCATCCAACCCCACGACGCCGGCGGGGTACGGTGGGTCGATGCTGTACCACTCGGCGAATGCTGTGCGTGCCGGATCGGTGGCGCGTGCCAGGTAGCTCGCCAGAATCGCCCGGGCCTGCTCGGCGCTGATGCCGTCGCGGTTCAGCGCCAGCGCGTTCGACAGGCTGAGCTGCTCGTCTTCGACGACGCCGGGGATGGGGCGCGGCAGATCGGCGACGTGGTGTCGGAAGAACCGGCCATTCCAACTCAGCGCCGTCAGATTGGCCATGATCGACGCCGCCCGTGCGCGCCAGACCGCCGCGAGCGCCACGTCGCCGACGCGTTCCTCGATGTGGGCCATCAAGCCGAGCGCATGAGCCAGGCCAGTGTTATCGCCATGAAAGATGCCCCAGACCGTCTGGTCGTCGATCCAGTGGCGCGGCGCCGGCGTGCCATCGGCCGGGTTGGTGGTCGTCGGGCCAATCTCGAAGTCCCAGGTGTCGATCGTGCGCGGCCGCCGCACCAGGCCGCGGGCCGCATCCCAGCGCAGCGGATCGCTCAGGGTGTAGTGCAGCGCACGGCGCAGTGCGTCGCGCTGGGCCGCCAACCAGGCATCGTCGCCCGTCACCTGCCAGTGTGCGTACACACCCATGACGTACAGATACTCGACGTCGGCTTCGACCGGGGTGCGGAAGGCTTGCTCGACGATGTACTGCCGTGGCAACACGTCGGGCAGGCTGCCGTCGGCGGCCTGCAGCTCGCGGAAGTGCTCGAGTGTCGGGTGCAGCACCGGGTCGAGGTAGCGTGCGCCGCGCAGCTGGTAGACGTGATCGCGCAGCCAGACCAGCGGGCTGTCGGGCGAACGGTAGCCCGCCAGCGTGCGGCCATCGGGCAGCTGGTAGCGCAGCAACGCATTGGCCAGCAGCGTGCGGGCCGCCGGGACGAAGCCGTCGAATCGCGTTTGGCCGGTCCACAGCACGGTCTGGGTGTCGATGGCGAACAGTGCCGGCCAGGTGCCGACGGATTGACCGGCGGCGAACAGCGCGACCCATTGCGGCCCGAGCGCGCCGCGTGCGCGCAGCGTCAGGTTCGCGGCGCCGTCCTGCATGGCTGCATCGATGCGCTGGGCCAGCCGGCCGGCTGCATCGAAGATCAGCACGCTGATCGGCCCGGTGTAGCCGCGGATCGCGGCGGTGAGCCGCACCTCGGCCAGTGGCGCTACGCGCACCGGCTCGGCAGTGAGGTGCGCATCCCCTTCGGCATGGCTGCTGCCGCGCGTCAGCGCGAGCCCCAGCGCGGCTGCGGCACCCGCGGCGATGCGCCGCAGGGTCCGTCGGCGAGCATTCATCGGCCGGCCTCGTCTCTCGTCAGAACGGCGATCTCCTCGCCGCCCATCATACCATGCAAGCCAGCGTGCCGGCCGCGGCCGGTTGGAGCACAGGGAGCCATCATATGACCCGCCAGCGCATACTCACCGGCGATCGGCCGACCGGCCGCATGCATCTCGGCCATTACGTCGGCACCATGGCCAATCGCGCCCGCCTGCAGGACACCTACGAATGCTTCTTCCTGGTCGCTGATCTGCATATGCTGACGACCCGCACCGAGCTCGAGCGTCTGCGCCTGACGCAGGAGAATATCCGCCATGTGGTGCTCGACAACCTGAGCGTCGGCATCGATCCCGATCGCAGCACCTATGTGCTGCAGTCGCTGGTGCCGGCCATCAGCGAGATTGCGCTGATCTTCGGCATGCTGACCACCGTGCCGCGTCTGCAACGTGTGCCCACCCTCAAGGAAGTGATGCAGGACCTCGAGATCGAGCAGCCGTCGCTCGGCCTGCTCGGTTATCCGGTGCTGCAGGCTGCCGATATTCTGTGTGTGCGCGCCAATCTGGTGCCCGTCGGCAAGGATCAGGCATCGCACCTCGAAGTCACCCGCGAGGTGGCGCGGCGGTTCAAC
>CAIQIY010000512.1 GCA_903871975.1 uncultured Chloroflexota bacterium
CATCGCTGCGCGGCGGCTCGATCTGGCGCGCAGCTACGGTGCCACCGCCACGATCGACGTCTCGACCACCGAGCTGGTACGCGAAGCGGCGCGTCTCGCGCCCGATGGATTCGACGCGGTGATCGATGCCGTTGGCGCCGGTGCCACGCGTCAGCAGGCACTGCGCGCCGTCGTCCCCGGCGGTCGCGTCGTGTTTCTCGGCTTGCACGACGAAACCACCGAACTCCCGGTGAACTACGTCGTGCGCCAGGAAGTCGAGCTGGTCGGCAGTTTTGCCTACACCGCCGATGATTTCGCGCGTGCGTTTGCGCTGCTCAGCGAAGGTGCGCTACGACCCGACGCCAGCTGGCTCGACGAGCGCCCATTGCATGCTGGTGCGGCGTCATTCGAAGAACTGCTCGCCGGCCAGGCACGCGCGACCAAGATCGTCCTGCGTCCTGCATGATGCGCCGGCCATCCGAGGCTGCAGCGTCGGGGGAGAGGAGACTGGCATGATCGAGTCGGTTCGCGAGATCTACTGGAACGTCGGCGAGGTCGCCGGCTCGCTCACGGTGTACCTTGCCGGGGCGATCGCGATGGCGATCTGCACCTGGGGCATCCTGCGCGACATCGGGCGTTGGCAGCGCGGTCGACCGGCGGCACGCCTCGACGATCTGCCGGCACGCATCGCCGAGGTGATCACGCAGGTGTTCGGCCAACGCAAGGTCCTGAAGGATCGCCGCCCCGGCTCGATGCATGCGTTGATCTTCTTCGGCTTCCTGGCGCTGTTCATCGGCACCGACATCATCGCCGTCGAGGAGGATTTCACCATCCCGTTGTTCGGCCCCGACGCCGGCCGCATCCTGGTCGGCTCGTTCTACCAGGGGTACGAATTCGTCCTCGACACGATGGGGCTGGTATTCCTCGCCGGCCTGCTGTGGATGGCACATCGCCGCTATCAGGTCCGGCCCGATCGGCTGCATTCCCGGCGAACTGATGCCTGGGCGCTGGGCGTGTTGATCGTGATCACGGTCAGCGGCTATCTGGTCGAGGGGTTGCGGCTGGCCAACCAGACGATCGGCGGCGTGGTGGTGTATACCCAGGACTGGGCGCCGCGGGCGTATGTCGGCTATGCGTTGGCGACGGTGTTTCGTGCGGTTGGGCTGGGCGAGCAGGCGGGGGTGATGAGCCCACTGGCACACTGGCTGCACCTGCTGGCGTGGTACACCCATGCACTCCTCTCGTTTGCGTTCATCGCCTCGATTCCATTTGCCAAGTTGCAGCACATGTTCTACACGCCGCTGAACGTGTTTCTGCGCGACCGCGGCCCGCGTGGCGCCCTGCCAGCGATCGCCGACCTCGACGAGCAGATCGAGCGTGATGAACCACGCCTGGGCGTCGCGACCCTGTCTGATCTGCACTGGAAGCAGCGGCTCGACCTGGATTCGTGCATGTCGTGTGGCCGGTGCCAGTCGAAATGCCCGGCCTACGCTTCGGGCGCCGAGCTCTCGCCGAAGTTCCTCATCACCAAGATGGCAAACCTGATGCGCGGCGAGCCGATCGTACGGCGCGACGGCAGCCTGGCGCGCGTGGCCCAACCACACGACCCCAACCCGCTGGCGGCGCTGAGCCGTGGCGCCGATGGCACCGGTGTCCTGTCGCTCGCCGGCGAAGCCGAGACGATCCCGCTGGTCGATGCGGGGCTCTACAGCGAGAACGAGCTGTGGAGCTGCACCACGTGTGGCGCGTGTGTCGAGGAATGCCCGGCGATGATCGAACACGTCGACCTGATCGTCGACATGCGGCGACACCTGACGATGGTCGCCAGCGACGTTCCCGGCGGCGTCAAGCGCGTGCTCGAAGGCATCGAGCGTGCCGGCAACCCCTGGCGCCTGCCGCGGCGCGAGCGCAGCGCCTGGGCGGCGGGCCTCGATGTGCCGACACTGGCCGAGCGCGGCTCCGTCGATGTGTTGTACTGGGTCGGTTGCGCGCCGAGCTACGACGAGCGCTCGCGCCGCGTGGCGCGGGCGATGGTCACGCTGATGCGCCAGGCCGGCGTCGACTTCGCCATCCTGGGCGACGAAGAGACCTGCACCGGCGACCCGGCACGCCGCATGGGCGAGGAGCTGTTGTTCCGTGAGCAGGCCAACGCCAACCTCGAAACCTTCCGGCAGTACCAGTTCCGGCGCGTGGTGACGACGTGCGCTCACTGCTTCAATACCATCCGCAACGAATATCCCCAGCTCGCCGGAGTCGATGCGGCGAGCTACGAGGTGATCCATCACACGCAGCTGCTGGCCGAGCTGGTGGCCGCCGGCAAGCTCACGCCCAGCGAGCCGGTCGACGAGCGGGTCGCCTATCACGACCCCTGCTACATCGGGCGCTACAACGGCGTCTACGATGCGCCGCGCGAGCTGCTGCGCGCCATCCCGGGGCTCGAGCTGGTCGAGGCGCCGGAGTATCAGCGCGAGCGCGCGATGTGCTGCGGCGGCGGCGGCGGCAATGTCTGGCTCGAAGGCTGGGGCGATCGCGGTGTGAACGTCATCCGCCTCGAGCAACTGCGCCGCGCCGAGCCGCAGACGGTCGCGGTGGGGTGTCCGTTCTGCATGGTGATGTTCGAAGACGCCGCCAAGAATACCGGCGTCGATGCGACCGTCGCCCGCAAGGATGTCGCCGAGCTCCTGTTGCAGTCGCTGCCGGATCGCAGCTGATCACGCGACGTGGTTGGCGCATGCCTGCGTCGTGTATGCCGCAGGTGTGCGGGCGTGCGGCCGCGCGTTCGGCTCGCCGGCCAGCACGCAGCACATCACCCGAACCTGCATGCATCGTCGGGGCCATGGTGCCCGGCCATGCCACGGCGCTCATCCCACGCGGTCGCGACGCAGCGCCTGGCGTGCCAGCGCCGCCGCCGCGCCCGTGTAGCCATCGGGCGTGAGTGCGAGCAGCACATCGCGCACCTGCGGCGCCACGTCGAGGGTCGCGACGAAGCGGTGCAACACTTCGAGGGTCAGCTGCTGACCACGGGTCAGCTGGCGCAGCGCCTCGTACGGCGCCGGATGGCCGGCAGCGCGCAGGATCGTCTGGAACGCCTCGGCGAGCACTTCCGGATGGGCGACCACCTCGCGCAGCATGCGTTCGCGATCGGTGCTGACGCGCGCCAGGCCGGCGCGGATGCGCTGCAGCCCGAGCAGCAGGTGGCCCGATGCCACGCCGAGGTTACGCAGCACCGTGCTGTCGCTCAGATCGCGTTGCAGGCGCGAGATCGGCAGCTTGCGGCTGAAGTGCTCGAACAATGCACCGGCCAGCCCCAGATTGCCCTCGGCATTCTCGAAATCGATCGGATTGACCTTGTGCGGCATCGTCGACGAGCCGACCTCGCCGGCGACGGCCGCCTGGACCAGGTAGCCGTCGCTGATGTAGCGCCACAGGTCCTGGCTCAGATCGATGCCGATGGTGGCGGTGCGCTTGAGGGCATCGCACAACGCCGCCAGTGTGTCGTGTGGCTCGATCTGCGTGGTGAGCAGCACCGGTTCGAGCTGGAATGACGCCACGAACGCGCGGCTGAACGTCGGCCAATCGACGTGGGGCAGCGCCACGACATGTGCCGCAAACGTGCCGGTCGCACCGGTGAGCTTGCCGCTCAGCCGCACCGCCGCCACCGCGTCGTAGGCCCGGCGCAGCCGCTCGCTGAACACCGCCAGCTCCTTGCCGAACGTCGTCGGCGTCGCCGCCTGGCCGTGGGTCCGGCCGAGCAGCGGTGTCGCAGCCTCGCTGGCAATCAATGGCTGCAAGGCCTCGATGACCTGATACAGTGCCGGCAGCAGCACCGTGTCGCGCGCCTCGCGCACCAGCAACGCATACGCCAGGTTGTTGACATCCTCGGACGTCAGGGCGAAATGCACCGCCTCGACCCACGGCGCCATCCCGAGGGCCACCAGGCGATCGCGCAGCCAGTACTCGACGGCCTTGATGTCATGGCGCACACGCCGCTCGATCTGGGCGATTTCGGTCGCAGCCGAGCCATCGAAGTGCTGGTAGAGCGCCCGCAGCTGCGCTGCCTGCTGCACATCAAGCGGCGGGACGAACCCGACGCCGCGTACGCGCGACAGCATGATCAGGTACTCGACTTCGACGCGCACCCGGTAGCGATATAGCGCAGCCTCGGCAAAGAACGGCAGCAGCGCGGCGACATCGGCGCGATATCGGCCATCGAGTGGCGACAGCGCCTCCAGCGCCGGATCATTCGGTGTCATGCTGTGCCTCCCGGGCTGGCGTCAACGCCGCGAGCCAGTGTGTCACGCGGTAGTCGGCGGCGGCAGCGGCCGCAGCGAGCTGCCCGAGCGTCTGCGCCGGCAGCATATCGTCCTCGAGCGTGGCCGCCCACCCCAGCCACTCCAGTACGTCCCGCATGCCGTCGGCATCGAACCACAGCACATCGTCGTAGCGATTGATCCCCAGCAGCAGCGCCGCATCCGGGTCGTCGGCCAGCGCCGTGGCCAGCGCCGCGGCACTGGTTCGTGCCAACGCCACCCAGCGGCGGCGTGCCAGCAGCCAGCGAATGCAGGTGCACGCGCGTGCCTGGGCGCCCGGATCGGCACCCAGCGCCGCGAGCGCCGCAGCCGCCACGCGCTGCAGCGCCCAGGTGTCCCACACCTCGCGGCTGCGCTCGCCCACATCGTCCGGCGCGACGAGCCGGCCAATATCTTCGAAGGCCAGCACGGCGAGCGCCGTCAG
>CAIQIY010000513.1 GCA_903871975.1 uncultured Chloroflexota bacterium
GTCCATCGTCTCGAGGCCTTCGAACGCATCCTTGCAGTAGAACACGCCGGCCGCGTAAGGGGTCGCCTCGTCGATGAACGAGATGCGCTGACCATACTGCCGATTGATCGCCGCACCACCGACCAGCACGGGGAAGCTCAGACCGCGGCGATGGAGCTCCTGGACGCACAGCGGCATCTGCTTCGATGTGCTCACCAGCAGCGCCGACAGCCCGATCGCATCGGCGCCCACGTCGATCGCCTTCTCGAGAATGGTATTGATCGGTACCTGCTTACCCAGATCGTAGACGGTGTAGCCATTGTTCGACAGGATCGTGTGTACCAGGTTTTTGCCGATGTCGTGCACGTCGCCGTAGACGGTCGCCAGCACCACGCGCCCCTTGCTGGTACCCTCGACGCGATCCAGATAGCGCTCGAGGTGTGCTACCGTCTTCTTCATCACCTCGGCACTCTGCAGCACGAACGGCAGAATCAACTGCCCGGCGCCGAAGAGATCGCCGACTTCCTTCATCGCGGGCAGCAGGACCGTGTTCAGGATGTCGACCGCCGCCTGGCCGCGTGGCGTGACCGCCGTCGGCTCGGCCGGTGCCGCCGGCGATTCGCTCACGAACGTCGCCCGTGTGACGCCCAGTCGTTCGGCCATCAATTCATCGATGTCATGCTCGACGGCATCTTTCTTGCGATGCAGGATCTTCCAGTGGATGCGGCGGTCGGCCGTCATGCCGTCGGTTGGATCATGCTTCTCGCTCGCATTGGCGTCGGTATGTGCCTCGAAGAACTGGATGAAGCGCGCCAGGGCATCGTCGCGACGATTGAAGATCAGATCCTCGCAGATTGCGACCTGGTCTGGCGGTATTTCGGCATATGGCGTCACGTGGCTCGGGTTGATGATCGCCGAATCGAGGCCGGCAGCGACGGCGTGATAGAGAAACACCGAGTTGAGCGCTGCCCGGGCATGGGGTGCGACACCAAAGCTCAGGTTCGAGACGCCCAGCGTCGTGAAGCAGCCGGGAATGTGCTGCTTGACCGCACGAATGCCCTCGATCGTCTCGATGGCGGCCGTGCGCAGTTCTTCCTGGCCGGTGGTGATCGGAAAGGTGAGCACATCAAAGATCAATGCGTCGGCCGGGATGCCGTACTCTTGCCCGGCGATCTCGGTGATGCGTTGCGCGATGGCGAGCTTGCGCTCGGCGGTGTGGGCCATTCCGGCTTCGTCGATGGTCATCGCGATCGATGCCGCACCGTAGCGTGCCATCAGCGGCATGGTGCGATCGATCTTGTCGCCGCGCCCACCTTCGAGCGACAGCGAGTTGATCACCGCGCGCCCAGGGTACATCGCCAGCGCTGCCTCGAGTACATCGGCCTCGGTGGTGTCGATGACCAGCGGCAGTTCGATGTTCATCGTCAGCTTCTTCAGCAGCCGCGTCATCTGCTCGCACTCATCGGCACGTTCGGTCATCGCGACACAGACATCGAGCAGGTGTGCCCCGCCATCGACTTGCTCACGTGCGACCTCGAGGACACCGTCGTAATCATCGCGCAGCAGCAACCGCTTGACCTTGCGCGAGCCGAGCGTGTTGACCCGCTCGCCGATCACCGTCAGCGTGCCATCCTGGCGCAATGCGGCGGCACGTACCCCCGACGAGACGCTCGGGATCGATTCGATCTCGCGCGCCAGCGGCGCACGGGAGCCGATGACGTCGCGCAGCTGGTGCAGGTGCGCCGGCCGTGTGCCACAACATCCGCCGACGACCGCGACGCCATACTCGGTGACGAACTCGCCGAGGATGCGTGCGAACGGTTCCGGCTCCATCGGATAGACCGTCTCACCTTCGACTTCGATCGGCAAACCGGCGTTGGGGATACACGAGATCGGCAGGCGTGAGTGCCGGCAGAGCAAGCGAATGGCCTCGCGCATGTGTTCCGGGCCAGTCGAGCAATTCAGGCCGATGACATCGACCGGCATCGCCTCGAGTGTCGCGATCACCGCGGGGATTTCGGTGCCAAGCAGCATACGGCCCGACAGATCCAGGAAGATCTGCGCCTGAACCGCCACGTCGGGCCGGTTGAGCGCCGCCTTGGCCTGGCGAATGCCATCGAGTGCCGCTTTCACCTCGAGGATATCGACGCTGGTCTCGACCAGCAGCACATCGGCGCCGCCCTCGATCAGGGCTGCAGCCTGCTCGGCGATGATCGTCGCCAGTTCGGCGAACGTGATATCAGAGAGCGCCGGATCGTCTGATGAGGGCAACTTGCCGGTTGGCCCGATCGACCCGGCGACGAAGCGTGGCCGCCCGTCGCGTGCGGCATAGTCATCGGCGACCTGGCGTGCCAGCCGGGCGGCGGCCACGTTGATCGCGTTCACCTGGTCGCCGAGGCCCCATTCGGCCAGGCGCAATCGGGTCGCCTGGAAGGTACAAGTTTCGAGCACATCGCAGCCGGCGTCCATGAACGAGGCGTGGATCGCCCGGATGACATCAGGACGCGTGAGCACCAGGTAGTCGCGGCACCCATTGGTCGCTTCCCCGCCGTAGTCTGCGGCGGTGAGCCCGAAGGTGTCGATGCTCGTGCCCATCGCACCATCGTAGATCAGCACCGATCGCGCGAGGGCGGCCAGATATCGCGAAGATGAGCTGCGCGTCACGATGTCTCCTCGTTGGTACAGAATGATCCGGGGCGACCGCCTGGCCGCGTGTGTCGCTCGCCGCCCAGCGCAGCCGCGCGTGGGCATACCGTAGCATCATCGCAGTATATCACGAGACGCCCGGCACATCCGGCACGATGTCGCGCAGGCAGGGCTGGCGGTGTCGGGCCGGCTTCGCGCACATACCTGTCGCCACGCATGCCGCCGTGGGTGGTGCCACGCACCAGACGAGTGCGCGGCATCAGACAACGCTGCGCACTCATCGTGATGATCACCGGCTCAGGACGATGTCGGCGCACCGAGATACAGCCGCGTCGCATATTCCTTGACCATACGCCGCGTGCTGAAGACCGGGGCACACGTCGCGATCGCTGCCTTGCTCGTCGCCAGCCAGCGCGTCGGGATGCCGGCATCGTCGCGGGTATAGAACTGCGGCAGCACCTCGTGCTCGAGGATGCGGTAGAGGTGGTCGGCGTCGTGCCAGTCCTGCTCCTGCTCGTCGCGGTATTCGCGCTCCTCCCCGATCGCCCAGCCGTTGGTGCCGTCGTATGCTTCGGGCCACCAGCCATCGAGGATGCTGACATTGACGACGCCATTCAGGCTGGCCTTCTGGCCACTCGTGCCGCTGGCCTCGTGTGGTCGACGCGGCGTGTTCAACCAGACATCGACGCCCTGTACCAGGTGGCGGGCGACACACATGTCGTACTCCTCGATGAAGACCAGCTTGCCGTAGAACTCGGCCTCCATCGAGAGTTGATAGACCTGCTGAATGAACAGCTTGCCCGGGTGGTCGGCGGGATGTGCCTTGCCGGCGAAGACGATCTGCATCGGCCGCTGAGGATTGTGCAACAGCTGCCGCAGTCGGTCGAGATCGCGGAACAGCAGCGTGGCGCGCTTGTAGGTCGCGAAGCGCCGGGCGAACCCGATGGTCAGGATGTCGTCACGCAACACCGGTGTGCCGACATCCCAACCCATGCGGCGATGACGCCGCGCCACGCGATCGCGGGCAAACTGCACCAGGTCGCTGCGCAATTGGTGTCGGACGTTCCAGAGCGCTGCATCCGGGATGTGGTCGACGCGCTGCCAACGCGCGCGATCGTCGATCTCGTGCTCCCACCCGGCCCCGAGTGCCGCATCATACAGCTGCCGCATCGCCGGCGCCAACCAGGTGGCCGAGTGCACACCATTGGTGATCGAGGTGATCGGTACTTCGTCGCGGGTCGTCGCGTGCTGATACAGCCATTGCCACATGCCCCGCGCGACGTGCCCATGCAAGGCGCTGACTCCGTTGTGCCCGCGCGAGCCACGCAGTGCCAGCACCGTCATGGCAAATGCCGGGCCCCAGGGTTGCTGCTGCAGCGCGATCTGCATGAACTGTTCGCGATCGATGCCCAGATGCGCATAGTACGATGCGAAATAGCGATCGATCAGATCGAGTGGAAATGCATCGTTGCCGGCTGGTACAGGCGTATGAGTGGTGAAGACGGCTTGCTCGCGAATGTGGGCCAGCGCCGCATCGGCCGACATGCCACCTGCGACACGCTCGCGCAACAGCTCGATCACCAGAAACGCCGAATGGCCTTCGTTCATATGCCAGACGGTCGGCGCCAGACCGAGCTGGCGCAATGCGCGCACACCGCCAATACCCAGGACGATCTCCTGCGCGACGCGCATCTCCTGGTCGCCACCGTACAGCCGTGCCGACAGCTCGCGGTCCTGCGGGCTGTTGGGGTGAATGTCGGTGTCCATCAGCAGCAACGACACCCGGCCAACCTGCAATCGGTAGACCTTGGCATAGATCGTGCGCCCCGGCAGCTCGACAGCGACGACGACTTCATGTCCATCGGCAGTCGTCGCTGGAACAGCGGGGATGTCGGCAAAGTCGAGCCGCGTGTAGCTGGCAACCTGCCAGCCACTGTGATCGAGTTCCTGCCGGAAATACCCCTGGGGGTAGATGAAGCCGACGGCCACGAACGGCAGCCCCAGATCGCTGGCTTCCTTGACGTGATCACCGGCGAGGATGCCAAGGCCGCCCGAGTAAATCGGCAACGATTCATGGATGCCGAACTCGGCAGAAAAATACGCGATCAACTGGCGGGATGTCGTACCAAATGCCCGATCGTGCCACGTGTGTTCATCGTCCAGGTATGTGTCGAGCTCATGAAGAACTGCATCATACGCCGCACAATATGCCGGATCAGCCGCTGCGGCATCGAGCGAGGATTGTCGGACACTGCGCAGGAATCGCACCGGATTATGGTACTGCTGCTCCCACAAGAGCGGATCGATGCGCCGGTAGAGATCCTGCGCCTCGGGATGCCACGTCCACCAGAGGTTGTACGCCAGATCGCGCAGTCGCGCGATGCGCGCAGGAGTCGGCGTGAAAAGCAGGTCCGAGCTGACGATTCGCAAGGGTCGCTCCTGTTCGTTGAGGCATCGTCGGGCCGACGATGCACCACGGTTCGCCCACACCGACGTCATCGTCAGATCCGTGGCGCGACATGCAATGTCGCGTCGTCCGCTTCATCGAGCCATGCTCACGACGATGGGGGCATGGCGATGGGCGGCGGCACGCCGCCACTATACACGGCACGTCCACATGGTGCAAGCGTGCACGCCGAAATGCAGGGTGGTGTCGATAATCGTGCGACGCATCGCTGGCTCCTGGCTGCATCTGCAGCCTGGCGATATCACGCCTGCGCGCATGCCCGATTCCGGTGGTGCAGCGTTGTTGTGGGCAGCGCAGCTGGTGAAGCCGAATTCGCGTCGATTTCGGTACGGTGCCGCACTGCGGTGGGCGCGAGGACGGCGCAGGGTCGCCGGAACCTCGGCCAACCTGCTTGGCTACGGCGAGCCGGCTCAACGCTCGCTACCACTGGCGCATGCCGGCCGACCGGCATAAGGCCGGGCGCGACCCTATGGCCAAGTGCCGGCAGCAACGACACGGCGCTGGCTGACTGTCGGCGCGTTTCTGCCCGCGCAAGCGTCAGGGAGTTGCGCAGGGCATGGCTCGCGATCCGCATCAGCGCCGCCGACGAAGGATCTCACCAGCTGCGCTGCGTTGGCGATTCAGCTATCGTTCTTGCGCCGCTCGTCGTCATCGAGATCCAGCGTGTTGATGAAATCGCGAAACAGCGACAATCCTTCTTCAGCGCCCGA
>CAIQIY010000514.1 GCA_903871975.1 uncultured Chloroflexota bacterium
CTTCGCCGAGGTCGGTCTGGAGCCCGTGTGGCAAGCGTTCGACGACGCCGTACAGCACCGCGTCGGCGAGCAGGTCGGGGGCGATGGCACCTGCCGTACGTCCGTAGCTCAGATTCGCCAACAATGAGCGATTCCACAACTGCACCGCCGGGTCGAGCCAGGCGATCTGGCGGCGGAGCGCACGCGTGCGCATTCCATCGAGCGGCTGCCCATCGACGAGGCATCTGCCCGAGCCTGGTGCGTGCCAGCCGAGCACCACGCCGACCAGGCTCGACTTGCCCGCACCCGACGGCCCGACGATTGCGACATGCTCGCCGGGTTCGATCTGGAGCGACAACCCTTCGAGGATGGTGTGACCGCCGGCCGCGATCGTGACATCCTGGTAGCTGATCGCCACGCCACCAGATGGCGGCTGCGGGCTGAGCTCCGATGGCGCGCCGGCCTGGCCATGCTGCATGTCGGCATCGATCTCGTCGGGGGCACCCAGCGGCTCGAGCAGCGACGCGACGCGATTGCGCAGGCGCGGGTATTGTTGCAGCAGCCCCACCAGCGAGCTGGTCAGCGCGAGCAGATTGACCGTCCAGAAGAGCAGCAGCAAGACCCGATGCTGTTCACCACCGCGTTGCAGGTAGGCATCGACCTGATAGACCGCTGCCAGGCTGAACAGAACGCCGCTGACGACCTGCAGGACAGCCGCCAGCCGACTCAGGCCGGCATCGGCGTGCCACCAGGCGACCAGGCGTTGCTCGTACTCGCGCTGGATGGCGCGTTGCGCACGATGGAGCCGCAGTGGCGTCAGCCCCACCAGCACATCAAGCACCAGCTGGCGCAGCGCACCCTCGTGATTGCCGACGCTCCGATCGGCCTCGCCGACGATCGGCACGACCAGGAACGCGAGCGCGGTGAAGATGCCGACGATTGCGACCATGAACCCGGCCGAGTCTGGGCTGATCCAGATCAAGCCGAGCGCGGTGAAGACGAGCTGCAGCACCGTCGTCACGATGCTCACCGCGACATGTGGCAGATTGCGGAGCGACGCGAGCCCATGGGCCCGGCCGGCCATATCCGAGACCAGCCGGCTGTGGAAATACTGCGAGCCCAACCGTGCGATCTTCTCGAGCAATGCGATTCGCAACCGCACCTCGATGCGCCGCCCGATGATGCGTGCCAGTGCATGGTTCAGCAGCGTGAGTAGCGCGAGCACGGCGAGAAAGGCCCCGCCCGCCAGCGCGAGCTGCACGGTAATGTCGCCATTCGACCATTGCGACGGCAGTCGCAGCAACGTCTGCAAGAGCAACGCCTCGGCCGAGACTGCCACCGCAGCGACACTCGATGCCAGCAGCAGCGCCAACAGTGCGAACCAGCCATTGCGACCAAGGACCTGCGCAATCAATCGTTCGGGATGTGCCGGTGGCTCGCGCAGCGCCGCCGCCAGCGCCTCGGGCAACTCCTCGAGCGCCGGCCGTTCCTCGCGGGCACCATGCACACGCAACAACACTGCACCACCGACGACCACCGCTGCCTCGCCGTCCAGTGGCGGCGCCGGCCGCGCAAACCAGTACGATCGCGGAATGATGTCAACGTTCGACTGCGCTTCGTCGTCCAGCGAATCGAGGCACCCGCCGACAAAGCGTTCTGCATCGCGGCCAGGGCTCAGGCCGTCAGCGCGGATCAGCGCCAGCGTCAGGCGCAACGCCGCATCGAGTACGGCCAACGGGTACCAGTCTCGCGTCGCGCGTGCGCGTTCAATCAGCGCGGTGGCTCGCTCGGTTGCGATGCCGGCATCACGGCACGCTTCGTGCCAGATCGCATGCGCTTCGTCGCTCGACGCCCACGCATGCCAGATCGTCGCCGGAACGACCATGCGGTGCTGGTAGATCTCGCGACGAAACTCGCTCCAGCGACGCCAGACCCGGCCAGATGCCGGATCCATCACCTGAACCCACGGGCCGATCCGATTCCATACGACGACGAAATGCGTCGCGCCCGACGGCAGCAGCGTGACGATCAGGCACGGCAGTGCATGGGCAGCCGCACGCTCGAGCATGTCGATCGGCAGCATGACCTGGTCGGCCTCGAGACCGAGGCGGTTGGCGACATCTTCGATGACATCGATCGAGGTGCCATCGACACTGGTCTGGCATGCTTCACGCAGGCGGCCATAACTGGCCGTGATGCCGTGTGCCGCCAACAGCGCCGTCAACGCCGCGGGCCCACAGTCCATCGCCGAGGTCTGGACTTGCTCTGGCACCAGCCAGCGTGGGCCGGCGCGGCTCATGGTGCAGGTGCCGACGTCGCCGTCGGCTGCTGGACAACTCCACCGCTCATCAGATATGCCAGTGGTGAGATCGTGCCGGTGACGACTCGCACGCCGATGGCTGTGCCTGGCGCGAGCCGGCTGCCATCGCTGGGGGCGACTTCGATCAGCCCCTCGGCGAGGTCCATCGTGAACCGATCGGCGATTCGGGTGACGACTGCCACGACCGGGGGGGCCGATGCTCCTGGCGTGAGGATCTCGACCGTCGTGCCGGCATCGACGGCCACTGCACAGCGCGCGGTCACCATGCCATCGGCAGTGACACGCGCTTCGCTGCAGAGTGACACCAACGGAATGCGGCTGAACCAGCCCCAGAGGCCCCATCCCACGATCAACACGGCCGCGATGGTAGCGGCGAGGGCGGTTGGTATCAATCGATCGCTGCGAATGACCTGGGTCGATTGTGGAAAGCTGATCGCCATATCGTTTTCTCAGTGTCGGGAGGTTCTGAACATCATGATGGGCCTCGAACGGCGATGCCACATGGCTCGCATCAGGGCGCCACCGTCGGTGTCGGCGCGCTCGTCGTCGGTGCGGGCGTCGTTGTGACGATGGCTGGTTCCGATGTCGGCGTCGGTGATGGCTGCGGCAGCGTCTCTGGCGCAGCAGGCAATTCGTCGAGGCTCAGTTCATTCAGTGGCAGAATGTATGGCGAGTCATTGGGTACCAGCATCACGCGGATATTCGGTGAGAGTCTCTCGATGTAGCGATACTGCAGCAGCGCAGCATCCCCGTCGAGCGCTGCGCCAATCAGGCGCAACGCCTCGGCTTCGGCATTGGCGACGAGCAAGCGTGCCTGGGCTTCGGCCTCGGCGCGCACGCGAATCTCATCGGCCCGCGCCCGAGCCAGCGACCGAACTTCATCGGCGCGTCCTTCTGCGAGCGTACGGATCTGCTCGGCTTCATACTCGCTGCGGCGCACACCCTCCTGCTGCACCTGCTTCTGTTCGATAGCCCGGGCGTAATCGGCCGAGAACGCGATATTGCGCAGCACAAATCGATCGAGGGCAAAGCCCTTGTCCTGAAAGTCGGCGCGCAACGCATCGTTGATCGCCTGTTCGAGATTCTGGCGTTTGGCGCTATTGATCTCTTCGGCAGTATAGTTCGAGGCAACCGTGCGAACGACGCCACGCGACACCGTGCGAATATACTCCTCCTGATAGCGGCCCTGCCATTCGATGTGGATGCGCACGGCCTGCTCCGGGATGATGCGATAGATGATCGAGCAATCGATGGCGACTTCCTGCCCATCGGAGCTCCGCGCGATGATCGCATCATTGCCGGCGCGCTGCCCCTCGGCGGCTGTCCGCGCCATGGTGTACGTCTGCCACGAAATCGGGTAGTGATAGACCTCCTCGACCAGCGGTGCGAGCCACAACAACCCCGAACGCACCGGCCGATCGCGATAGCCGTTCACCGTCGCCAGCGACACCACGACACCGACTTCCTGCGGTTGAATGAAGACCAGCGCACGAGCGAAGACGTTGACGATCAGCGCAATGATGATCACGATGATCGTACGCCTGCTGAACGCACCCCGCAATGCGGCGACAACACCATCGCGTCTGGCCTGGCGGATCAGCGTGATGATCACGATCAGTGCCACGATGACCCAGAGCACGATGGTGATCAGCGTAAGAACGGTCGTCAGCATCATCGTTGGGCTACTCCTTGTGTCATGCCGCTATTGCCCCGATGACAGCGGCGGCATACCATCCGGCCAGCACGTGGCTTCGTCCCATACAACACCATTCAAATCCGACACGAGCCGTTGTTCGCTGGTCGCTCCCGTGATGCTGTCGGTCAATGTGACGGTCGTGCTGAACGTGACCGAGCAGAGATCGGCGCCACGGAGATTGGCACCCCACAGAAACGCACCGCTGATGTCGACATCGCGGATCGCTGTGTCGCTCAGGTTGGCGCCAATCAATCGGACTGCATCAATCTCGACGGTATCAGGCAGCTCGGCGAGCAACGTCTGCCCGAAGACGGCACCACGCATGTCCGCACCATTCAGGCCGGCCCACGCCAGGTTGGCATGCTGCAACTGCGCCTCGCGCATGTCGGCGCCATTGAAGTACGCGCCGTAGGCGTAGGCGCCGCGCAGATCCGCGCGCGTCAACGTCGTCGATTCGAAGAATGAGAAGAGCATGTTGGCACCGGCAAGCCGTGCGTCGGTGAGATCGGACCCCCAGAACCGCGCGCCCTTCAGATTGGCTCCACCCAGATCAGCGAGCCGCAGCGAGGCCCCCAGGACGAGCGCATCCTGCAGGTCGGCACCGCTCAGATCGACACCGTCGAGCTGTGTGCCATCCAGGCTGACGCGTGCCATCTTCGCACCGCGCAAGTCGACATCACGCAGATCAGCGCCAGCCAGGATCGCCTCGGTCAAATCGGCGGCGCTCAGGTTGGCGTTGGTGAGATCCGCGCCAGAGAAGTCGGCACCCTGGAGTTGAGCGCCGCTGAAATCCGTCCCTTGCAGGGTGGTTCCTACAAGTACTGCATTCTGCAGCTGGGCACCAAAGAAGCGGGTCTGGTTCAGATTGGCCCCTGCAAGATTGGCATCGCGGACGACCGCACTACTCAGATCGGCATCACCAAGATCCGCACCGATCAGCGTCACGCCCCGCAGATCAGCATCACGCAGCACGACACCCCGCAGATCGTAGCCGCTGAGATCGCGGCCAGTCAGCACAGCACCACCACACTGTGGTGCACACGGCAGCGAGCGTGCCGCCCCGCCACACGCGACCAGCCCCATGCAGGCGGGGAGCA
>CAIQIY010000515.1 GCA_903871975.1 uncultured Chloroflexota bacterium
CGGCTGGTGGGCCGATCATCGATCCGCGCTCGCAGGCACTGGTGATGGTGCCGATCGCGGCACACCTGACGACCATTCCGTCGCTGGTGCTTCACGAGGATGCCCAGGTGACGCTGCGTGTCCGTAGCCGGCACGCCGCAGCATTCTCGGCCGACGGCCGCGACCCGGTGGCACTGCACGAGGGGGATCAGGTCGTGGTGCGGCGTGCGGCGGTGACCTGTACCTTCGCGCGGGTCTTTCCGCCCAGCACCTTCTACGCGCGCCTGCCACAGCGCCTGCGACGCGATTCGTGATGCCCACCGCGGGCCATCACACCGCCGTGTGATCCTTGCTGCTGCGCTTCTGTGATTCTTGCGGTGCCAGCCCACTGCGGCGCAGGCTGTTCTCGACGATCTCGAGAAACGCACGCCGATCGGCACTGCGAATGACGGCTTGTTCGTGTGCCCGCGCCAACGCGACCGGATACCCACGACCGCGGGCTGCCTGATCGACCGCCACGGCGTGCACGCGGTCGACCAGCGCAGGATCCCGCGCGACCCACTGCGGGATCTCGATGCGCGCCAACTCGCGCCCGACGCGCACGTAGAAGAAGTGGATCAGGTGTGGCCCGTAGGCTTCGACATTGATGCGCGACATCGAGACGAACAACGGGCCGCGCTGGCCGTCGGCCAGCATCTCGCCCAACACGTCGGCGTCGGTCAGGCCATCGCAGTGCTGGCACGACGGTGGCCGCCCGGCGGCGACATCGCTGCAGGCACGGCAGTTGGCCGGCCGCCCGGCCTCGATGTCCAGATCGGGGCAGAACATCAGCCGAATGCTGCCGACGACCTCGGGCGCCCGCGGCCGGCTGATGTACGATGCGACCGGGATGCCGCGCTGGCGCATCGCGTCGAGGAACCGCAGGAACGGCACCAGGAAGCGCTCGCGCACCGCCGGATCGGCGTTGGCCAGCGTCCAGCGCACCAGCGTGCCATCCTGCAGCGCCAGGCCGGGCGCCGCCGCGAGCGGCTCGGCCCACTCGTCGGCCAACGTGATCAGCGCCAGGCTCTCCTCGAGGTCGCGGCGCGCGCTGAGGCAGGCGCCCTCGACGGGAATGCGCCGCAATCCATCGGTGACATACAGGTCTTCGTCGCGCCAGTACAACGCCGGTTGGGCCGACAGGCGCGCCAGCGGCTCGCTGCCATACCGCAGGAAGACACGGCCAATGTTGATCACGTAACATTGCGCGACGCCGTGCCGCTCGACATCGATCTGTGAGCCATCGCTGGCGATCAGCGCGTAGGCGGCGATGGGCGGGGCCTCGCGCACGGTGTTCAGCGGCTCGACCGGGCGCGCCAGCAGCCATTCGGCGGTGTTGGCGCTGAGATCGACGCCGCGGGCCCACCAGGCCGGCTGCGCAGATTCGCGCAACAGCCGCTGCAACACCAGCATGCGCCGCTCGAGCCGGTCGTCGGCGCCAGCGACCAGCGCGCCACCCATCGCGCGCAGCTGTCGCCCCAGGGCGGTCAGATCGAGAGCCATGGCCTGCCTCCTGTCGCGCTGCCGATCATCCGGCGATGTCGGCCGGAGCCACCGGCGTTTGCGCCGTGATCCGCGCGATCCAGCGCGCCGGCTCGCGGAGCTCGTCGGTCGTCGGCAGGTCGGCGGCGCTGCGCCACACCAGATTGGCGCAGGCGATGCCACGCGCGGCGACGACGGCGTCGATGAATGCCTGGCCTTGCTGGTACTGGGCGAGCTTGAGATCCATGCCGGTGACGCGATTGACCATGTCGTCGACCAGCGGTCGGTTGAGCCGGCGCGCCGCCACCTGGTGCTCGATGCGCGCATGGTTGGGCAGCAGCCGCTGGCCGATGGCATTCATCGCATGGTTCGAATACCCTTCGATCACCGACATCAGCGCCTGGATCCGATCGAATACCACGCGCTGCTCCGGCGTCAGCAGCCACTCGATCCAATGCTGCTCGAGCGGTTGGCGCCGCGCGAGCCGCCCGGCCAGTTCGGGCAGCGACTGCGCCAGTGCCCCGAGTTGATCCGAGGTCTGGGCGATGAACGTCCGCACCAGGTCGGCGAAATAGGGCCGCACCCAGGGGAACGCCTCGAACTGGAAGACGTGCGTCGTCTCGTGCAGCGCGATCCACAGGCGAAACTCGTCGCCGGGAACGTCGAGCGAGCGTACGAGCCGGTCGATGTTGGGCTCGACGAAGTACAACGTACCGCGCGCTGGTACCTCGGCTGCGAAGATGCCCAGATCGTACTGGCCGAGCACGCGGCGCGCCAGGTAGCCGAGCATGGCGCCGAGTTGCGCCGCCACGGCCTGGCGATTGACCTCGTAGAGCACGGCGTCGAGCGCGCTGGTGCCATCGGTGCCGTGGAGCGCCTCGAGGCTGGCGAGGACGCCGCCGAAGCTGTGCAGGTTGGCGTCGATCCAGCCCGCGCGATCGACGACGGCGATCGCCTCGATCGGTTGGGGCAGGCGCACCCCCATGTATTCGGCGACGAGCAGCTCGCTGCGCCGTACCATGCCGGCATACGCAGCGTGGTGTCGCGCGTGGTCGCGCAGCGGTGCGGCGCCATCAGCCGCGACGCGCGCCGCGACCCAGCGCGCCCGCTCCCAGTCGACGGCGGCGTGTGGCTGCCGACGGTGGTGGGCAGCACGCTGTCGGAGGTAGCGGGCACCGGCATAGCCGGCGAGACCGAGCGCCGCCGCCAGGCCGAGCCAGCCCGTCAGAGAGCGTTTGCGTGCCATCGGATGATCCTCCTTGTATGGTGCGTCGGGCGCGCTGCTCAGCGCCGGTACGCAACCCTGACGTCGCCGATGCGACGCGTGATGCGCTGGGCGTCGAGCTGCTCGAGCACCGCCAGTGCAAAGCGTCGCGTGGTCTGGAATTGATCGCGGACCTGGCCGACGGCGATCTGGCCGTCGGTGCACAGGTGCAGCGCGATCCATTCCACCATCTCGTGATAGGCGGCTGCGGGCAGGACGATGTCGCCTGCCAGCCGTACGACGTCGCCGCGACCGACCAGCCAGGCGAGCAGTTCGTCGCCGCCACCGAACGGTGGTGGCGCCCAGGGATTGGCGGCGCTGGCCCGCTGCCACGCGGCGACCTGCGCGCGCTCGGCGGCTGTCGGCTGTGGGCTGAAGCCGGGTGCCACGACGACGTCGCCAGCCAGCACCAGCTGCTGTGCTGCCGCCATGGCAGCGATGGCGTGCTCAAACGCCTCGTCGGGCCAACCGGTCTGTTGCCGCAGGGCTTCGCGCGGCAGCCCGCGCCGCAGTGGCCATGCCTGGTGGTACTGGTGGGCCGCGGCCACGGCGGCCGCCACCCAGCGGTGCCACGCTTGCGCGTCGATCAGCCAGGCGCCAGCGCCGCCGAGCTCGAACAGCACCGCGCGCCGTGCCAGCTGGTCGGCCGCCACGGCCAGTGCAGCCGTGGTCAGGCCGGTGCCGCGCGCCAGCCCTGCGCACGATTGTGGTGCCCCGTCGGCCAGCGCCTGACGCAGCAGATCTTCGGGCGTGCCGCGCGCCAGCGCCGCCAGCGCCGCGATGACGTCGGGGCGGTGGCGGCGGTGCCGCGGCGGGTGGGCGTCGAGCACCACGCCGCCGCCCAGGGTCGCAGCGGGCGACGGCTGGCGGATGACGAACCGATCGCCACGCGACATCGGTGTGGCGCTGGTCAACCGCAGCTGCACCCAGCCGACGCTGCCCGGCGCCACCTGCTCGGCGTCGAGCACCGTCACCGCCGCCCGAACTTCGGCGGCGCCAATGTAGATGTCGAGCGCCATGTTGTGCTCGACTGGCCGGTCGGCATCGGCAGCGACGTGCAGGCGCGCATCAAAACGCTCGCTCGGCTGGACCCACCCCGGCGGCGCCAGCATGTCGCCACGCCGCACCGCGCTGCGGGCCACGCCGGCGACATTGACCGCGACCCGCGCGCCTGGCAGCGCCGTGTCGACGCTGCGGCGGTGTGTCTGGAGCCCGCGCACCCGCCCGCGCAGCTGTGTCGGGGTGAACTCGATCTCGTCGCCGATGCGCAGCGGGCCATCGAGCAACGTGCCGGTGACGACGGTGCCAAACCCGGCGATGCTGAACGCCCGATCGACGGACAACCGCGGTGTGCCGTGGGCGCTGCGCCGGGTCGCGGCGCGGTCGCAGAGTGCGGCGATCGCGCTGCGCAGTGCGCCGAGGCCGGTGCCGTGCGGTGCGGCGACCTCGATCAGCGGCGCGCCGGCCAGCCCGCTGCCCGCCAGCGCCGCCGCGATGTCGTCGCGTACCAGCGCCAGCCAGTCGGATTCGACCAGATCGACCTTGGTGAGCACCACGATGCCATGATGGATGCCGAGGACATCCAGGATGGTCAGGTGCTCGCGCGTCTGGGGCATCATGCCTTCATCGGCGGCGATCACCAGCAACACCGCATCGATGCCGCCAACGCCCGCCAGCATGTTGCGGATGAAGCGCTCGTGGCCTGGGACATCGACGATGCTCACCTCGCGGCCATCGTCGAGCGTCAACCAGGCGAAGCCCAGATCGATCGTCATGCCACGCGCACGCTCTTCGGCCAGTCGATCCGGATCGATGCCAGTCAATGCATGCACGAGCGTCGATTTGCCGTGGTCGACATGCCCGGCAGTGCCGATGACAATCATGGGCGTCGCTCCAGCCAGCTCATGATCGCATTCTATCACGATGGGCCCGTGCCGCGCCGCGCCATCACCGCTGCGCCAGCTCCGTGACGCTGCCGCCGGTCGCCTGGATCAGCTCGGTCGCCGTCAACGCCACAACATGATACGGTGTCCCGGCAGCTGCCCAGATCGGCGTCATCTGCATCAGATCAGCATCGATGAACGTGGGCAGTGGCCGCGGATGGCCGAGCGGGGCCACGCCGCCGATGGCGAAGCCGGTATGGCGGCGGACGAACGCCGCATCGACGCGGACTATCGGCAGCTGCAGCAGCTGCGCCAGCCGCAGTTCGTCGACCCGGTTGGCGCCGCTGGCGATCACCAGGATGGGCTCGGCAGCCGCGCCAGCGCCGAACACCAGCGATTTGGCGATCTGGGCCACCGCACAGCCCAGCGCTGCGGCGGCCTCGACAGCAGTACGCGCGCTCGTGGGCAGCCGCACGACCGGGCTGGCGATCCCATGGGCTGCCAGTGCCTGGTGCACGCGCAGCGCCGATTCCGGCAGTTCCGACATCCCGATACCTCATTTCGCTCAGGCCGCGCGCAGCGGCGGATCGCACCAGCCGCCGCTCGCCGCCTCGATCACCGCCGCCGCCGCCACCGCCAGATCGTCGCGCCAGCGCGCCGCCACCACCTGCACCCCGATCGGCAATCCCTCGTCGCTCAGGCCAGCCGGCACCGACACCGCCGGCTGACCAGTGAGGCTGTAGGGCACCGTGTACGGAATGCCACCACCCGACGACCCAAAGCGCGCCGCCGGGCGTTCCGCCGTCGGCGTCAGGATCAGGTCGACATCCCGCATGAACTGCGACATGGCGCGACGGAAGCGATCCCAGACGAACAGATGGCGTTCGACCGCGAGGCTGCTCAGGCGCGCTGGCCCATCGGGCAGCCACTGCTCGGCATCGAGCGACTCGGGCCGCGCCCAATAATCGCGGGTGATCGGCCAGGCCTCCTCGATGCGCGGCGGCAGGCAGTGCCCGACCGTTGCCCCGGCAGCCGCGAGCGCATCGGCGGCGCGCACACACGCCGCCACCACGTCGGGCGGCGGATTCGCCTCGGCGTGATGCGTGTACCAGGCCACGCGCACGCCCCGCAGCGAATGCGCACGCCAGTCGCCCAGTGGCACGGGAGCAGTCGACGGATCGCTGGCGTCGGCGCCGGCGATCACTGCGAGCATGCGTGCCGCATCGGCCACCGTACGCGCCAGCGGCCCGATCACGGTACGCGGATCGTTCAGCGCGCTGATGAATGGCGCATGCCCGGTCAGCGGCACACGCCCGGCGCTCGGTTTGATGCCGACGACGCCACACGCGTGGGCCGGCTGGCGGATGCTGCCGCCCGAATCCGAGCCCAGCCCACCAGCCGAACACCGTGCCGCAATCGCCGCCGCCTCGCCCGAGCTGCTGCCCTCGGGCGTGCACGCCAGCCAGTGCGGGTTGCGCGTCCGGCCATACACGGCATTCTCGACCACCACGTTGGTTTTGCCGAGAATCACCGCGCCGGCGGCGCGCAGCCGCGCCACCGCCAGCGCATCATCGGCCGGGCGCCGGTCGCGGAAGCGTTCGTCGCCCATGGTGCACGGCAACCCCGCAACGTCGATCCAGTCCTTGACGGTCAGCGGGATGCCGTGCAGCGGCCCGAGCCAGCCACCGGCGGCGCGCGCCGTGTCGGCAGCTCGTGCCGCCGCCCGTGCCGCGTCGTCGTCGCGGGCGA
>CAIQIY010000516.1 GCA_903871975.1 uncultured Chloroflexota bacterium
CATGAACTCGGTGCCAAAGTCAGTTGCCGAAGCAGCAGTGACTTGGCCACGCCCACGTGTACCAGCGCCTAGAATGGCCAGTGCTGCTGGATCAGCGCGAACATCGACACCGCTGTCGGTTAATGCATCGACAATCATCGGCAGCGCGGTTACTGCGATTGCTCGATGTATCAGCAACGTGTCGAGACTGTTGCATACACTTGGTCGCTGAACCTTGGCATTATGGATGACTGATACTGCCATTGCCAGATCTGCACTTGGATCAACATACGCATGACATACGCCGATGCCACCGGTGATCACCGGAACGGTCGCATGTTCACGGCAGAATTGATGCAGCGCTGCACCACCACGTGGAATGATCACATCAACGAAACGATCGAGTCGCAACAACCCTTCGACATGCGTACGATCGGGATCGTCGATCACCTGGATCGCGTCATCAGGCAATGCGGCCAGCTGCAGAGCCTGGCGAATCACATCGGTCAATGCAGCACACGAGCGCGTAATTTCCTTTCCGCCACGCAGAATGGCTGCATTCCCCGACTTGAGGCACAGTGCAGCGACATCGACCGTGACGTTTGGCCGTGCCTCATAGATCACCCCGATCACACCAAGTGGGACGCGACGTTTGCGAATGCGCAATCCATTTGATACCTCACGCGCCTCGAACTCTTCGCCGACCGGATCGCTGAGAGTCGCCACTTGGCGCACATCGGCCGCGATGCCAGCGATGCGACGGCGATCGAGCAGCATGCGATCAAGGAGTGCTGGTGCCATGCCAGTCGCGCGCGCCGCTGCGACATCCAGAGCGTTGGCCGCCAGGATGGTCACGATCTGCTGCTCTGTTTCGAGCGCCTGGGCGATCAGCAGCAATGCATGGTTCTTGCGTTCGGCAGAGCACAATGCTAGTGCGCGACTCGCCATTCGCGCACGACTGCCGATCGCCTCGAGATCGATCATCACCCCTTGCTCCTCACGCTTCAACGCTTACAGCAGCACCATGTCGTCGCGATGAACGACCTCCGGCCCGAAATCATACCCGAGAATCTCGTGAATCTGTGGCGAACGTACGCCGCGGATGCGCTGTAGCTCATCAGCATCGTACTGGGTTAGTCCACGGGCGATCTCACGCCCATCCTCGGCAAAGATACGCACTGTCTGCCCGCGGTCAAACGTGCCGCCTACCGTCACGACACCGGCAGGCAGCAACGACTTTCCCGCGTCGACCAGTGCCCGTAACGCACCAGCATCGATCACAACCCGACTTGGCAGCACTGTCTCGGCCAGCACCCAGCGCTTGCGGCTCTCGATGTGTGTCGCGACTGCCGGAAACCGTGTACCGATGGGCTCGCCTGCGAGCACTCGGTTGATCACACGCGGCTCGGCGCCAGCAGCGATCACCACGCTGGTACCCCCGCGTGTCGCGAGGTCTGCGGCCTGAATCTTGGTCGCCATGCCACCAGTACCACGGACGTTACTCCCACCGGCGAGTGCGTGAATTGTGTGATCGATCGTCGGGACGATGGCAATCCGCCGTGCATGTGGATCGCGGCGTGGGTCTGCAGTGTACAGCGCATCGATGTCCGACAGAATGAGCAACAACTCGGCGTCAACCAGGTTGGCAACCAGTGCCGACAGGTTGTCGTTGTCGCCTAGCCGAATTTCGGAGACTGCGACCACATCATTCTCGTTGATGACTGGCAATACATGGTGTGACAGGCATGCCAGTAAGGTATTGCGAGCATTCAGGTACCGGTGGCGATCGCGCAAGTCGTCGCGTGTCAGCAATGTCTGTGCGACCGGAATGTCGTAAAGACCGAAGATCTGCTCGTACAGATGCATCAATCGGCTCTGGCCGACTGCAGCGAGTAGCTGCTTGAGCGGAATATCGCGACGGCGCTGTGGGAAGTCCAGACGCTCGCGACCGGCAGCCACCGCGCCAGAGCTCACCAGCACGACGTCGATGCCGAGTGCGCGGGCCTCGGCAATCTGTTGCACTAGTGCCACGATGCGCGGACGCTGCAACCGGTCGGTGCCGGCCGTCAGGACGTTGGTGCCGATCTTGATGACGACGCGTGTCACGCTGTGAGTCATGGTGCTAGCCGATAGCCGATCCCGCGCTCGGTGAGCAGGCAGGTGGGTTGCTGTGGATCACGCTCAAGTTTGCGGCGCAAGTGCCAGATGTAGACTTTGAGCGATCCGGCACGCTCATCCTGCCCGCTGCTCCCCCAGACGCTGCTACGCAATGTCGCATGGTCGACGGCCTC
>CAIQIY010000517.1 GCA_903871975.1 uncultured Chloroflexota bacterium
CCGCCGCTGTCGCCTCGGCCGCGGCAGTTGCATCGCCAGCTGCCCGGCTATGCCATCACACCGCTGGTGTCGGCGCCGGCGCTGGCCGAGGCGTGCGGCATCGCCTCGCTGCACCTCAAGCTCGAGGATTGCCGCCTCGGGCTGCCGGCATTCAAGATCCTGGGCGCCTCGTGGGCGGTGGTGGCCGAGCTCGAGCGCCGCGGTGCGCTGACGCCGGGCTGGGCGACGCTCGCCGCCGCGCGTGATCAGGTGGCGCCCCGCCGCCTGACGCTGGTGGCGGCCACCGACGGCAACCACGGGCGGGCGGTGGCGCGCATGGCCCGCGCGTTGGGCTGCGCTGCGCATATCGTGGTGCCAGCGGCGATGGTGCCGGCGCGCCGCGACGCACTCGCCGACGAAGGGGCGGTTGTCCAGGTGGTCGATGGCAGCTACGACGATGCCGTGGCGCTGGCGGCGGCATTGGCCGACGAGCACCACATCGTGATCGCCGATACCGCGTGGGAGGGATACGACCGCGTGCCGGCCGATGTGATCGAGGGCTACGGCACGATCGGTGCCGAGCTCGACGAGCAGGGCATCACTCCCGATCTGCTGCTGCTGCAGATCGGCGTCGGCGCGCTGGCGACGGCATTGGTGCGCCATGCGGCCCGCTGGCCCGCCTGTACCATCGTCGGCGTCGAACCGCGCAACGCCGCCTGCGCGCTCGCCTCGCTCCGCGCCGACCAGCCGATGGTCGTGCCCGGCCCGCACCATACCGTCATGGCCGGCCTGGCGTGTGGCGAGCTCTCTCCGCTGGCCTGGCCGGTGCTGCGCGCCCGGCTCGACGCGACACTCGCGATCGACGACGCTGCCATCGCACCGGCGCTGCGCGGCCTGGCGGCTGCCGGCATCAGTGCCGGCGAGACTGGCGCCGCCGGCGTGGCCGGGTTGCTGGCACTCTCCGCCGATCAGCGCGACGCCCTGGGCATCGGCCGGCAGACCCGCGCGCTGGCGATCATCAGCGAGGGGGCGACTGATCCGGTGACGTTTGCGGCGCTCACCGGCGTGCAACCGGTACCGTGTGCCGCAGCCCGCCGCTGCCCGCTCTGCCACGATGGCCGGCAGCGCGGCTGGTGACCGCATTCCTGCTGGCACCAGCCGCCAACGTTCACTGCCCGCAGGTCAACGGATTGACGCCCAGCTCGTACAGGCGATCGAATTCGGCGACATAGGCCGCGACGACCGCCGGATCTTCGATGAACACCAGATTCTCGTCGTTGCTCGTCTCGGCACTGCCGGTGAAGTTATAGGAGCCGGTCAAGACCAGCCGATCGTCGATGATGATCACCTTGTGGTGCAGCACATAGCAGTTGCCGTCACGTACGACATCGATGCCGGCGTCGACCAGCTTGTCGTACTCGGCACCGGTGCCGCGGGAATTGGTCTTCTCGAAGACGCCACGCACCGGTAGCCCCGCCTGGTGCTGTGCGATCATCGCGTCAGCGATCGGGTCGGCGGTGAACGAGAACGTCAGGAACCGAATCGACTCCTGTGCAGCCGCGATCGCCGCGACGATCGTGTCGGACGGCCGGTCGAGCGGCGAGAAGAACACCCGCACCGCCGCCGAACCCACCGTCGTCGTCTCGGTCGGGCCGTGCCGCGCCTTGCGCGGGCCGAAGTTGCCCGCCTGCATCGTCTCGAACTCGGTGGTGTAGGCGGCGGCCAGCGTCGGGCTCACCAGCCGCAGCATGTTGTTGTTGTTGCGGAACGTATCATTGGCAGTCATGTTCCACGAACCCGTCCACACGATCGTGCCATCGACCACCAGGAACTTGCTGTGC
>CAIQIY010000518.1 GCA_903871975.1 uncultured Chloroflexota bacterium
ACCGCGTGATGCCCCGCAACAGGTACTGACTGTCGCTGCTCAGCCGCACCCGGGCATCGGGTGGCACGCGCCGCAGCCCCTCGATGGCTGCACGCAGCTCCATGCTGTTGTTGGTCGTCGCCGGCTCGGCGCCAGCGTGCTCTTCCCAGTGGCCATCGCGACCGATCAGCACTGCCCAGCCACCGGGGCCCGGATTACCGCTGCAGGCGCCGTCGGTCACGAGTTCGATGATCGCCGCTTCCATCGCTGATCCTTCTGCTCATGCCGGTGTACCCGCGCCGCCCTGGTTGCACGACCGGGGGCCGATGCAGTACACTGGGGCCATGCCACAGCACCGGGCTGCGGCTTGCCACAGGTGACACCATGCCATCGCGCTCCGAAGTCATCCGCCGTGCCGCGCTCGACCCCATCGCGCTGGGCACGCTCGGCATCGCCAGCATCGCCGGGCTGACCCTGGCGCTCTGGCTGTTGCCGCTGGGCCTGCTGGCCTACGCGGCACAGGTGTTGCTGCTGCTGCGGGCACCGGCACCGGTGGCGCCACCACGCCCGACGCCGCGCCCCACGCTCGGCAGCGCGCAGCTCAATGCTCGCCTCGCAGCGATCGGCCGCAGCCGCGCCGCCATCGCCGAGAGTGCCGCCAGCAGTGCCGCGCCGCTCGCACGGCTGCTCGAGACGATCAGCAGCCAGGCGGGTGCGCTGGTCGACGATGCCTGGCAACTTGCGGAGCGCGGCGAGATCATCGAGCGCTATCTGGCGCTGCTCGACATTCGCGCCATCGCCGGCGATATCGCGCGGCTCGAGGCTCAGCTGGCCAGCACCAGCGACGACTACACTGCCGAGCAGTTGCGCCAGGCGCTGGCGGCACGCCGCGAGAAGCACGACAACGCCGTGGCGTTGCAGACGTTCCGCGCCCGGATCGATGCCCAGCTGCTGAACATCGGCGCGACCCTCGAGAACACGCTCGCCGAGACCATCCGGCTGCGCACTGCCGACGCGGTCGGTGCTGGCGATGGCGCCAGCGAGGTGGCACGCCGGTTGAGCGACCTGCGCGCCGACATGGACGCCTTCCGCCAGGTGCTCGATACCGCCGTACCCCGCGGCACTCCCTGACGCACTCATTGCTCGGCGACCAGCTCGCGGGCCAGCAGTTCGCGCAGGAATTGCCCGGTGTGCGATTCGGCGACCTGGCTGACTGCGTCGGGCGTACCGCTGGCGATGATCATGCCGCCGCCGTCACCCCCTTCCGGGCCCACATCGACGATCCAGTCGGCAGTTTTGATGACATCAAGGTTATGCTCGATGACGACCACGGTGTTGCCCTGGGCCACCAGGCGGTGCAATACGTCGAGCAACCGTTGCACATCGGCAAAATGCAGGCCGGTCGTCGGTTCGTCGAGGATGTAGATCGTCGAACCTGTGGCGGTGCGCGCCAGCTCACGCGAGAGCTTGACGCGCTGCGCCTCGCCGCCCGACAGCGTCGTCGCCGGTTGCCCCAGGGCCAGGTAGTCCAGGCCGACATCGAGCAGCGTCTGCAGCAACCGACGGATGCGCGGTACCGCATCGAAGAACTCGATGGCCGTCTGGACGTCCATCTCGAGCACATCGGCGATGCTCTTGCCCTTGTAGCGTACCTGGAGCGTCTCGCGGTTGTAGCGCTTGCCCTTGCACACGTCGCAACGCACCCACACGTCGGCGAGGAATTGCATGTCGATGCGCGTTTCACCGTTGCCCTCGCAGGCGTCGCAACGCCCGCCGTGCATGTTGAACGAGAAACGCCCCTGATCGTAGCCGCGCAGCCTGGCATCGTTGGTGCCAGCGAACAACTCGCGGATCAGATCGAAGAGCTTGACATAGGTCGCCGGATTCGAGCGCGGGGTCCGGCCGATCGGCTGCTGATCGATGTCGATCACCTTGTCGAGGTACTCGAGGCCGTGCAGGGCGCGGAACGGCCCGGGGCGCAGCTGTGCGCGGTTCAGCGCATTCGCCAGCGCCGGATACAGTGTCTCGGTGATCAGCGACGACTTGCCCGAACCAGACACCCCGGTGACTGCGACGAAGCTGCCGAGCGGCAGGCGCAGCGTCACATCGCGCAGGTTGTTGAGCGTCGCACCCTCGAGCACCAGCCAGGCCGGTTCGGCGTCGGTGGTGCGCAGCACCGGGCGCCGGCCGCGCCGAGGCAGCTCGGCAGTGCCCGCCATCGCGAGCCGGCGCGCCGCGGGCCGCGCGATGCTCAGCGCCCGTGCGAGGTAGCGGCCGGTGAGCGATGCCGGATTGCTCGCCACCACATCGGGCGGGCCGGCTGCCACCACCGTACCGCCCTTGACGCCCGCACCCGGCCCAAAGTCCACCAGCCAGTCGGCTGCCTCCATCGTCTCGATGTCGTGCTCGACGACGATGACGGTATTGCCCAGATCGCGCAGTGCCAGCAGCGTCTGCAGCAGTTTGCGGTTGTCGCGCTGATGCAGGCCAATGCTTGGCTCGTCGAGGATGTACATCACCCCGACCAGCCCCGAGCCGATCTGCGACGCCAGGCGGATACGCTGCGCCTCGCCGCCCGACAGCGTCGGCGCAGGCCGCTCGAGGGTCAGGTAGTGCAGGCCGACGTTGAGCAGAAAGCCGAGGCGCTCGCGGATCTCGCGCAGGACATCGGTGACGATCGTGCGCTGGGATGGCGAGAGCGGCGCGATCGCGCCATCACCCAGGTCACCGATCCACTGATGCACCGCGGCGATGCTCTGGCGGCACAGCGCATCGATCGCCGTGCCGCCGATCGTCACCGCCCGGGATTCGGCACGCAGTCGCGCACCGCGACACTCGGGACACGGCTGTTCCGACATATACATCGTGTAATGCTCGCGCGACCATTCGCTGGCAGTCTGGGCATAGCGCCGCCGGATCTCGCCGGCGAGCCCTTCCCACGGCCGGCTCACCTCGCCGTGTGACATGCCATCCTCGTCGCCCCAGCGGAAGCGAATGCGCTGCGTGCCGCTGCCGTGGATGATCACGTGGTGCATGCCGGCACCGAGGTCTTCCCATGGCGTGTCGAGGCTGAAGCCATAGTGCGTGGCGATCGCCGCCAGGCAGCGATACATCCATGACTCACGCTTCTTGCGCAGCTCACCCCAGTATGGCACCGCACCCTCGTGCAGCGTGAGCGCCGGATTCGGCACCAGCAGCGCCGGATCGACCTCGAGGCGCGTCCCCAGGCCGCTGCACTCCGGGCATGCACCCTGCGGATTGTTGAACGAGAACGCCTGGGGCGTCAGTTCGGCGAACGAGATGCCGCACTGCGTGCACGCATTCGTCGTGCTCATCAGCCACTCTTCGGCGGCGATGCCGGTTGCCTCGTTCGGCAGGATGCTGATCAGCACCAACCCTTCGCTGACGCGCAATGCCTGCTCGATGGCATCGGTGAGCCGGGTGATGTAGGCGCTACGCGCATCGCCGGCTGCCGCCTCGGCGCGGCCCTGCGGGCGTGTCGGCGCATCGTCCTCGGGCGGCGCAGCACTCGCTGGCGCCACCAGGCGATCCACGACGACCTCGATGGTGTGCTTGACCTTCTTGTTGAGCTTGAGCTCCTGCTCGAGCTCGCGAATCTCGCCGTCGACGCGCACCCGTACAAAGCCCGCCGCGCGCGCTTCGGCGAACACCTCGCGGTACTCGCCCTTGCGCTGCTGGATCAGCGGCGCCAGAACCATGAAGCGCGTCCCCGGTGCGATCGACAGCGCCCGGTCGACCATCTGTTCGGCGCTCTGCGCTCCGACCGGCCGGCCGCATTGATGGCAGTGGGGCGTGCCGATGCGGGCATACATCAGGCGCAGGTAATCGTAGATTTCGGTGACCGTGCCGACCGTCGAGCGTGGATTCTTCGACGCACTCTTCTGCTCGATGGCGATCGCCGGCGAGAGGCCGCCGATATAGTCGACGTGCGGCTTCTCCATCTGCCCGAGAAACTGCCGGGCATATGCCGAGAGCGACTCGACATAGCGCCGCTGCCCCTCGGCGTACAGGGTATCGAACGCCAGCGACGACTTGCCCGAACCCGAGACCCCAGTCAGGACGACCAGCCGATCACGGGGCAGCTCAAGGTCCACGCCCTTGAGATTGTGTTCGCGTGCGCCGCGGATGACGATTGCGTCACGTGCCATGGATCCGTCCCTTCACGCGCGTCGTTCAGCGGGCCATTCGTCGCCCCATGCCATCGGCTACGCTGCCAGGAACCAGGCGGATGCGGTGGGTCAGAGGAGGTGCCAGATGATCGCATAGTAGGTCAGTGGTGCGGCGAACAGCAGGCTGTCGATGCGGTCGAGGATGCCACCATGACCGGGGATCAGCGAACCGGCGTCTTTCAGCCCGACCTGACGCTTGACGAACGATTCGGCCAGATCGCCGAACGGGCCGGCCACACCGGCGACGGCGCCGATCAGTGCACCCGTGAGTGGCGTGACCGGCAGCCCGAACAGCAGCGTCACGCCGGCACCCAGCGCGGCAGCCCCGATGAAGCCGCCGATGGCGCCTTCCCAGGTCTTCTTCGGGCTGAGGCCAGGCGTCATGCGATGGCGGCCGAAGCGATGCCCGGCGAAGTAGGCGAAGGCGTCCGAACCCCACGTCACTGCCATCACCATGATCAGCCACGCTGCGCCTGGTTCGATCAGCCCGGCCGGAATCCAGCCGGCTCCGAGCGGCGCGGTGATGTCGCGCAGCAACACCAGATAGCGCAGCAGGCCGCCGAGATACAGGCCGCCGGCGAGGCTGAATGCCCACTCGCCGAGCGCCCCCGTACGGCCGTGACGCGAGAGTGCAGCGACACGGCTGCCGATCAGCACGAGCGCCAGCGTTGCCGGCAATACGTCGACCGGCACCACTGGGCGCAACGCCGTCGCGACGACCAGCGCCGCCGCCATGGACGCCGCCAACCACGGGCGTACCGGGTGCCCGCCGTGGGCAAATGCCGCTGCCAACTCACGGACTGCCAGCAGCACCGCTACCACGACCACCAGCGCCAGCGACCAGCGGCTCCACACGATCATCACCAGCAACAGCGGTACCAGCACAAACGCGCTGGCCCAGCGCTGTGCGAGCGAGTTACGATTCTTCGGTGAGCCCACCGAACCGGCGTTGGCGGTGTCCATATGCGTGTATTGCCTGACGTAACAGATCCGGCGTAAAGTCTGGCCAGAACGTGGGGGTCGTCCAGTACTCGCTATAGGCCGCCTGCCAGATGAGAAAATTCGACAATCGCCATTCACCGCTCGTGCGCACGATCAGATCGGGGTCAGGCATGCCACGGGTCGTCAGATGCGCTGCAATGTTCTGCTCGGTGAGCGCCTCGACGCCACCACCGGCGGCTACGATCGCACGCGCCGCATCGATGATGTCGGCACGCCCACCGTAGTTGAACGCCACTGCCAGCGTCAATCGGACATTCTCGCGGGTCTGCGATACCGCCGTGTGGATCTTGGTGCGCAGCGGCGCCGAGAGGTCATCGAGGCGCCCCAGATGGCGCAACTGCACCCCCTCGCGATGCAGGCTCTCGGTCTCACGGTCGATGAATTCGCCGAGAATGGCCAGCAGCCCCTGCACTTCGGCCGATGGACGCGACCAGTTTTCGGTCGAGAACGCATACAGCGTGAGGTAGCGCACACCGACTGTGGCGCACTCGGTGACGATGCGACGAATGTTCTCGGTACCAGCACGATGCCCCGCCAGCCTCGGCAAGCCACGCTGCCGTGCCCATCGACCATTGCCGTCCATGATGATCGCGATATGCTGCGGGACGATTGCGGGTGCCGCTGGCTCGACCATCATCGTCGCTAAATCTCCATCACTTCGGCTTCCTTCGTCGTGCCGATGTGGTCGAGATCGCGGCCGAAGCGGTCAGTCATCTCCTGGACGCGCTCTTGGCCACGGCGCTGCTCATCCTCGCTGATCAGCTTCTCCTGTTCGAATTGCCGCAGATCATCGAGCGCACTGCGGCGCAGCGAGCGCAGGGCGACCTTGGCTTCCTCGACCCGCGCGCGCACCTGTTTGGTCAGATCGCGGCGCCGCT
>CAIQIY010000519.1 GCA_903871975.1 uncultured Chloroflexota bacterium
CGGATCATGACACGAGAGCGTCACCGCCTCGGGCGTGTCGTCGACGATGATGTCTACGCCGGTGATCTGCTCGAAGGCCCGAATGTTGCGCCCCTCGCGGCCGATGATCCGGCCCTTGAGTTCCTCGCTCGGCAATGCAACCGTCGTCACTGTGACTTCGGCAACATACTCGGAGGCGCAACGCTGGATGGCGAGCCCGATGATCTTGCGCGCCGTGCGGTCGGCATCCTCGTGGGTGCTGCGCTCGATCTCACGGATGCGTCGCGCCGCTTCGTCGCGCGTCTCCCGTTCGACGTGCTCGAGAATGATCGCCCGGGCGTCGTCCTGGCTCAGCGCCGAGACGCGCTCGAGCTCGGTGCGCTGTCGCTGTCGCAGCTGCTCGGCTTCGCTGGTGAGTTGCTCGACCTGTCGCTCACGATTCTGGACCTGGCGTTCGCGTCGCTCAACACCCTCGAGCTTGCGGTCGAGATTCTCTTCCTTGCGCAACAGCCGCTCTTCTTGCTTGGCGAGCGCTGTGCGGGCATCACGTACCTGCGCCTCGGTCTCGTTGCGGAGCCGCAAGGCTTCGTCGGTTGCGCGCAACACGAGGTCTTTCTGCTCCGAACGAACAGCCTCGAGCTGGAGCCGCGCGTCGGCTTCGAGTTGTTTGATCCGACTCTGGACGATGCCCCGGTAAATCATGACGCCGATCCCCGCGCCGATCGGTACCGCGATCACGAACGCGAGTACGGCTGGTAACAGCCCTTCCACCCGAACCTCCCCTAACCTCTGCACTTGTTAAGGTGCACACGATACCATACGCCCTGCTGCGGGCGATCGCGCGGCGCGTTGCGCCACTCCCATCGATGCACACGGTACCGATTACAGTGAGATGTCCAGCCCATCATACTTGCTCTCGCTATCTTCTGTCAAGATAGTGTGTGCTCCTCAGTGCCGGCAGGCGCGCCCGCACGCCCCATGCCGTGATGCCGGTCGGCGTGACGCGAGCCACGACGCAGACCCTGGCCGCAACACAGCTGTGCTGCGCCGTCTGAATGGTGACGCTTCGCCTTCGTGACCCGTGCACCGGCGCCCCTTTCGCATGCGTCGCGTCCGTCGGTTTTGCATGCAACGGCAGGACGTGTGCTGCCAATGATCCATCAACCCCCGTGCGCGCTACGGGATGATCCTGCCGCTCTGGCGCGCCGAGCGGTCGACAGCGGGAATGATCGTGCTGACGCGATGTGTCGGCGATTCTACTACAGATCGCTACGGATGGCGTGCCCTGGCTGGTGGTGCGCGATCGGCCTGTACGCCAGATATTCGACGAGGAGTCCCTAGTTGTGGGTGATCCGCCAGCTATAGTGGACACCACGAGGGGTGAGCGGCAGACATGGTGAAGCGTCGCCCCGGTGAGGCTCCGCGGTCACTGGGGGGTATCATCGTCGAGATGGGGGCATGGCACAGCATGGATGCGGGACACGAGCGGGGCACGACCGTGCTCGAGGAGATCTGGCTCATCGCGCAGGCGTCGCTCGACGAGCGGGCAGCCGACATCGTGGCAGCGCGCAATGGTGTACCCGGCGGCGTGGTGATCAGGCTGGCAACGCTCGGCCAGCGCCATCGGATCACACGCGAGCGCGTGCGGCAAATCGAGCAGGATGCCTATCGCCAGCTGCGTGCGAAATTGGCTGGGCAGCTGGTGCGACAGACGTTGCGCCAGCTCGAACAGGCTGGCATCGCGGCGCGCGGCCTGATCACGCACGCAGAGGCATTGCGCATCCTTGCGCCGGATCACTCGCCGGCAGCTGCGGTCGATCCGGCGGTACGCGCGCACCTGCGCTTCGTGTTGCAGCTGACCGACGATTACCGGCCGATCGCCCGGACACCATGGATCCTCGCGTGTGGCATGCTCGATGACGCGACCGTCCGCGCCTTGCCGGACCTGTATCTGGCTCTGCGCGATGTCCTGATTCAGACCACGAGCGAGCCGGATGCCGCACGGAAGGCGGCGCTGGTGCAGCACGCGGCATTCGCCGAGCTGCCGGCCAGCGATGTCGGCCTGGTGGTCGACGCCCTGCTGCGCATGCCTGGCTCAACCATGGGCCCGGTGCCCGAGCCCGTCGCGGTGCCGACTGTCAGGCGGGTGCGCCGGCCACGGAGCAGCACACTGCCGATAGGACACGCCGCGCACCAAGATGGCCAACTCGACGACTACGAGCGCTGGAATCAGGCGATCATCGAGCATGTCGTCGCCGCTGCCATGCCGGGGGATCCGGTGTACCTGAGCATTGACCAGGCCACGACGGCCGAGATCCGTGAGCACGTCGAGCAACGCTCTGATGCGCCGATCACCGATCTGGTGACAGCCGTGCGGCAGCGCGTGCTGGCCGGCGACACGTTTCGGCTCAGGCGCGTCGCGGGCGCCGATCGTACCGGCAGGCCGCTGGGTGTCGCGTTCCTGGCGACGATGGTCATGGCGGCAGCCCAGATGGGTGGCGACGATGCACGCAACATTGCAGCGAAGGATTATTTCACCCACTTCAGGGCGTTGTTCGGTCTGCCACCTGCCGGTGGTGGCCGACCCGACGGCTTGCGCGACGAGGAAGCGCTGTGGCTCGCCTGGAACACCTGGCTGCATGAGCAGGGCTTTGTCTCCAGCGCACGGGCTGGCGAGGGCGCCCAGAGGTACATCAATTACCCGATCTCGCAGGCGCTGCTGCGCGGCACCGACCGTGACCGCCTGGTGAAGATCTTCGCCGACAGCAACTGGGCCGCCGACACCGATGCAGGCACGCTCGTCGCGTTGGTGCGTCGGCAGCATGCCAAGCTCACGGTGCATCTCGGCGAGCTGGTCAGCGATACGTCGCCACGTGCACGTGCCATCGCCGACGTCATTCATGCCGTCTTTGCAGCTCACAGCGATCGGCAGATCGACAACCGTGAGCGTCGCCGTGGCAGCTTCGCCGGCCTGGTGCGCAGCGAGACGCTGCTGGGAGAGACCAGCTACGCGGTGATGCCACGCATGCCACGCCACGGCTCGTTCGCTGCACGCCATGTGCTGGTGCGTGGCACAGCCGTCGCGTTGCACACCGGTCGCCGTGGGTGGTATCAGCCGATCGGCAATGTCACTGCCGCCGAACTCGATACCGGCACCGAATATCCGCTCGATGGCACATCGCGCGACGTCATCCGCCTGCCGATGCGCGATTACTGGATCTGTGTCCCTGATCCCGAGGCCCCCGAGATTGGCGACTGGGGCAGCTGGGGGCACGCCTCGCTCGGTGAACCGTTCCTGATCCTGTGCCGCGACTCCGTTCGCGAGGATTTGTATCGACTGCGCGACGAGCGCCTGCTCGAATGGACGATCGAGCGCCCGCTGGAGAACTACCCCGGATGGCATGAGTTCGATGGCTGTCTGGTGATCTCCAGCCTGTGGGACGCTGTCAAGCTCGCGGATCCGACGCTGCAGGAGGCGTTGCGGCCGCAGGAACGCACCAGCATCATCTTGAGTGGTGGCATTCGGCTCGGCGGCCAACGCTGGCTGGCGTCGCATGGGCCGCAGATCAGCGTCGCCGCGTTCGATGGGCAGACCGAGTTGACGATTGCTGCTGATGATCGCTCCCACGTGATCA
>CAIQIY010000520.1 GCA_903871975.1 uncultured Chloroflexota bacterium
CCGCCGCCGATGGTGGCGCCATCGTCGGAACATCAAAATTCAGCTCTTCCCGGTCCTTGGTGTACACCGCGGGGCCGAAGAGAACGGCCACCGTGAAGAAGATCACCATGATCGACCCCGCCACCGCCAGCGTATGGCGCACGAAGCGGCGGCGCGCATCGCCCCACAGCGTTCGGGGTGGCCGCTGTGCCAGGTCACCGATCGTGCGCGCATCGACGGTCGAAGCGTTGCCGGGTGCGCCCGCATTACCTGCTGCTGTCATCGTCACCCTCTAGCTGTAGCGAATGCGCGGGTCCAACGTGGCATAGACGATATCGGCGACCAGATTGAATGTCACCACCAGCACGGCATAAATGAAGGTGATCGCCATCACGACTGGCGTGTCACTGTTCTGGGTCGAGCGGATCAGCAACTCACCGATGCCATTCACTCTGAACAGCGTCTCGGTGATGATTGCGCCGGTGAAGATGCCCGGCACGCCCAGCGACATCAGCGCGACGACGGGAATGAGGCTGTTGCGCAGTGCGTGACGAATGACCACAGCGCGTTCGGCCAGGCCTTTGGAACGCGCTGTGCGTACATAATCCAGCGGCAGATTGTCCAGCATCGATGAGCGCAGGAAGCGCGTCACATCGGCCGATTGCTGAATCGCCACCACGATCACAGGCATCGCGATCTGGCGCACCTGTTTGGAGAAACTCTCGAGATCGACGACTTCAAGCGTCGTATCGTAAATCAGCGGAAACCATTTGAGGTTGACCGCAAAGACCAGGATGACTGCCAGACCGATGGCAAACGAGGGGATCGAAAAGCCGACGAACGCAAACGTCGTCGCAATGCGATCGAACCAGGAGTATTGTTTCACTGCAGAGACGACGCCGATCGGAACGGCGATCAGGAGCGCCACGAAGTAGGCAATACCCACTGTCCACAAGGTCTGTGGCAGGCGTTGCCCGATCAACTCGGACACTGGCACACGGGAGTTGAACGAGAAGCCAAAATCGCCGGCTGTCGTGACATTGCGCAACCAGAAGAAATAGCGCTCGTACCAGGGACGATCGAGGCCAAACGAGCGGCGAATATTGTCACGAACCTCTTCCGGGATATTCGGATTACGACCGAACTGTGACATCGGATCGCCAGGTGCCAGCGCCAGCACCGCATAGATCACAAAACTGATCACCAGGAGCGTCGGTATCGCGATCAACAACCGGCGGGCGATATAGCTCGTCATGCAAGCCTCGCAGATAGTGCGACGGGGCTCCGGCCGGCGCAATGCCGACCAGTGCCCCGTCGCGATCCGAACCACGCTTACGGTGCCATCGTCCACTCGGCGATGTTCCACATCTCCGAGTCCCACGGCGAGCCGTTGATGCCCTGGAGCTTGCTGTTGTAGCCCGACGTAATGTTGCTGCGAGCAATCAACGGGATGATCGCGCCGTCGTTGATGATGATGTCGTTGGCCTTGCGAACCAGCTCGATGCGCGCATTGGCATCGGTCGTCTTCGCCAGTTCCTCGAGCACCGCATCATACTCGGCGTTGACCCAGTCACCCTCGTTGCTGCCACGCCATTCGTTGGCGCTGGTACCCGGATCAGTGCTGATCCACTGGTTCAGGTAGTTCTGCGGATCCGGCTGATCGTAGCTGTTGGTGTACATCTGCAGGTCGGCGTAGAGCTTGCCGAGCGTGTCGGGATTGCCGATGTCGCTCGAGAAGAACACGCTGGCATCGATTGCGCGCAGGTTGACGGTGATGCCGATCGCGGCCAGGTTCGCCTTGACGATCGCCTGGGTGCGCTGGCGCAGCGGGTTGATGGTCGTCTGATACGACACGACCAGCTTGACGCCATCCTTGTCGCGAACGTTGTCACCATCGCTGTCGACCCAGCCGGCCTCGTCGAGGAGCTTCTTGGCACCTTCGACGTCGGGGGCACCATCGGCGACGACACACTGGCTGCGTCCGCCGAAGCGCTCTTCCGGCGTGACATACGGCAGCGTCGTGATGATCTCGCAGGTAGGATCACCGGCCGGCCCGTACAGCTGCTCGGCGATGGTCTTGCGATCGATCGCCATGGCGATCGCACGGCGAACCGCCTGATCGCGCAGGAACGGATGCGGCTGATCAGGCTCCGAGCGCTTGTCGCCCAGCGCCGGATCGGGATTCGAGAAGTTGACGACGATACGCTCGACGCTCGAGCCCTTGACCGACAGCAGCGTGCCGATACCACCCTCGTCGATCAACTGCTGCAGCACCGCTGCCTCGACCTGCAGGTTCCAGGCGTAGTCGGTGTCGCCGGTCTGGAACACCGCACGTGCCGCCGAGGTGGCGTCGCCGCCGCCCTTGAACTGCACTTCGCTGAAGAACGGCTGGTCGGGGTTGCGGTAGTTCTCGTTGATCTCGTACACGCCGACGTCGCCCGGCTTGAACTCCTTGATCTTGTACGGGCCGGTGCCGATCGGCGCCAGGTTGGCCGCCTGGCAGGCTGCGTCGGTCATCGCGCCGGCGCCCTTGCAGGTGCCGAACTGGGCCTTCTGCAGGATGCCACCGAGGTTGCCGACGAACATCTGGTACGGATTGGGGTTCGGCGATTCCCAGGTGATCTTCACGGTGTTGGCATCGACCGCCTCGACCGATGTCGCGCCGGTGAACGCCGCATTGGTGGTGCAGGCGGTCGCCGGATCGAGGCAGTACTCATAGGTGAAGACGACGTCGTCAGCCGTGAGCGGTGAACCGTCCGACCACGTGATGTCGGGGTTCAGCTTCCACGTGACGCTGCTCAGATCGGCTGCGACGCCGCCATTCTCCACGGTGGGGATCTCGGCAGCCAATCGTGCGACTGGGGCGCCGTCGGGGCCCATGGCGGCGAGCGGCTCGATGATCAGGCGAGATGCGTCGTAGTCCTTGGTGCCGACGGCCAGGTGCGGGTTGAGGAACACCGGCGCCTGCCAGTAGAGGATGCGCAGCGTGCCGC
>CAIQIY010000521.1 GCA_903871975.1 uncultured Chloroflexota bacterium
CGGGGGCCTCGGCCTCGACCAAACCACCTGGGATGCGATCTACGGCGCCGCCGAGCACCGGAGCGGGACGTTCCTGGTATATGGCGGCGGGCGCTTCGTGATCGAACTGGCGCGCGAGCGCGTTCGCCTCGTCGAGCGCGCCTGGGATGGCGCCGCGCGCCCATCGCCCGACAGCGCACGCCTGGCAGTCGAGGTGCTGCTGCCCGTGGATCACCAGCTCGCCGTGGCGGAGCCAGCCTCCGAGACGGCGATCCACCTGCAGTACCGCAGCGCCACGCTGGCAGACGTACTGCGGGCCGATGGCTGGTCGGGTGCGCGCGATACGATCATCGTGGTGCTGGAGCTGGCCGACGGCGGCGTCGCGCGGGCGACGGCGACTCTGGCGGCGACGCCCCCGTGACGGGCGTCACCACAGCAGGCCGATGGCGAAGAGCGCGCCGAACGCCATGTGCAGCCGCGCCGTCTGGATCAACGCACGGTTGAGCGCCCGGCCCTGCTGCGTGCGGACGGCACGCAACGGCGCGCGTGCCAGCGGCAATGCCAGCAGCGGCAGCACCGCCGCCGCCCAGCCCACCAGGCCCAGCGCTGCCATCGTGACCGGCAGGCTGTAGGCAAACCCCAACAAGACGACGTATTGGGTCCTGGCGAAGCTGCGGCCGAAGCGCACGGTGGTGGTGCGTTTGCCTGCCGCGGCGTCGGTGTCGTGATCGCGCAGGTTGTTCACGACCAGGATGTTGGTGACGAGTGCACCGACTGCCAGCGATGCCAGCCAGGATTCGGTCGGGACGCTGCCCAGCTGCAGCCACGTGGTGCCAGTGACGGCGGCAATGCCGAAAAACCCGAATGCTGCGACGTCGCCCAGCCCATGGTAGGCGAGCGGATACGGCCCCGCGGTGTAGGCCAGCGCCCCGATGATCGCGGCCACGCCGATGATGGCGATCGGCACGCCACCCGACCATACCAGCATGGCGCCGAGCAGGGCGGCAACGCCGAAGATCACGATCATGCCCAGCCGGATGGCACGCGGCGTGAGCAGCCCGCTCTGGGTGACCCGCGTCGGCCCGAGCCGTGCACTGGTGTCGGCACCACTGAGGAAGTCGAAGTAATCGTTGGCCAGGTTGGCGCCGATCTGCAACAACAGGGCCGTGAGCAGCGTGATGCCGAAGATCACGGCATCGAACTGGCCGGTCGCCGCTGCTGGTGCCGTGCCGACCAGCACTGGCACGACCGCGGCCGGCAGCGTCGGTGGGCGCGCCGCCAGGATCCATGCCGCGAACGAACCGGGGCGGATGGATGGGCGTGATGCTGGCGATGGCGATGTACGCATGATTCGCGCCTCGCTGGTGGGCCGCACAGGATTCGAACCTGTAACCCAGTCGTTATGAGCGACGTGCTCTGCCGTTGAGCTAGCGGCCCGTGCTGTCACGAATCCTAGCACAATGCTGTACCCGACGCAACCCGGCGACACGCTGCACACGCTGCCACCGCATCGCGCGTGGGGCGATGCCGACCAGCATTGGCGTATCGTCTGCGAGCCGTCCCACCAGCCATGCGGCGCTGCTCTCGCGGGTCCGGTACCTGCGCAGACGGGGCAGTGGCGGAACCGCAGGTGTGCATCGCCTTCGGCCAGATGGATGCGCAGGCCCTTCAGGCGGGAGATGGGTATCGCCGCGCCGGAGTCATCGATGCCAATGTGGTGGGCAACGGCGATCATCGGGGCTACCGAGCCATTGGGATGCCCCACCCGTGAGCGTGCCAGCTCTGGAAGCGGCCGCTGGATGCCTGGGGGTGTTTCATGCGCAGAGCGTGATGGTCGGTTCCGGGTAGCTCTCGTGCACATGTGCGAACAGCGCGGCGCACGTCTGTGCGAACAGCACGCGGTCGTAGGCGGCGGGCAGCATGTCCAGCGCATCTTCGATCTCCAGCTTCACCCTCGAGCGCGCCGCCAACTTCTGCCGCCAGTTGAGCACCAGCAGGGCCTTCAGCCGTTCGAGCAACGCCTTGGCGACCCTCTTGACCTCGTCGCGTTCGACGGCAGTCAGCTCAGGTGCGGGGCGCGTCAGGATGTCGAAGATGACGAGCTCTTCCTCGCTCAGATTCTCGCGAACGTGGCGCTCCTGCTCCTCGTCGAGGCTGTTCGACAGTTTCAGAAGCTCCTCGAACAACTGCTCGATGTTGCGGCTGCCGTGGTTGTAGCTCTCGATCAACGCCTCGAACGTTTCGGCAACGTCGGTGCGCGTCCGGTTCAGACGCACGAGCTTCGCGAGCTTTGCCGCGATGAACGCCTTGAGCGCTTCGAGGTCGGTGTTCTTGTGCTTCGAGTCCTTGAAGCACTGGGCCAGCGCCTCGAAGTTGATCGCCGAGAGGTCGATGGCTGGCGGTCCGCCGTCGCGAATCGTCAGGCCCGTGATGGATTCGTCGAGCAGCCCGCCGATTTGCTGCAAGATCGTGGCGATGTCTGGCGGATTGGGGCTGAGCTTGGCGCGGATCGCAGCCGCCAGCGTGGCGCTGCCGGCGATGCGGAGGGAGAACTCAATTGAGCGAGCGTGCCCTGCGCCGGCTCACCGAGAGCCTGCTCTGGACGGCCCAGCGGCTGATGTGGCGGGGGCTGCGGACAGGCTCGTAGAGGCGCCGCCCGAGCCGTTCGGCGCCGACCGTCCCGGCATCATCCCGGGTCAGAACCCATCAAAACCGACCGACGCCGATTGACATCGGATCGGGCCGCTGTTAATCTACCGCTGCTCGTACCCTCAGGCGTAGTGCGTCCGGCACCCGTCCGACCACCCGGGAGAAGTGTCTCGATGGATGACCGTTGGCTGTCGGTAGAGGAAATCGCGGAGTACCTCGGCGTCAGCAAAGACGCCGTGTACTCGTGGATCTCCACCAAGGGCATGCCCGGCCATCGGGTCGGGCGCTTCTGGAAGTTCAAGCGGGACGAGGTGGACGCGTGGGTGCGGGCTGGTGAGGCGATGACGGTCTCGTCGTCCGACAGCGATGAAGGAGACAGTCGCTGATGGCGCCACCGCTTTCACATCAAATCGCGGAGCAGATCAAGAGGGCGAAGGAGCTTTACAATCGTCTTGTCATCGTCGTCGGTCCGCCGCGGTCGGGAAAGACGACCGCACTGCGCGACTTGCACGACGGACGTGGCTGGGCACTCTTGAATCTCAACTTGTCGCTTGCCGAGCAGCTTCTCGACCTGACGGCGAAGCAGCGCGCCC
>CAIQIY010000522.1 GCA_903871975.1 uncultured Chloroflexota bacterium
ATCGGCAGCGGCGTCGTCGATTGGCCGGGCTGGGCGCGGCTGTTGCGCGACATCCGCTTTCGTGGCTGGGCGGTGTTCGAGCTCGATGCCGCCAGCGATCCGGTCGGCGAGCTGCGGCGCATGCGCAACTATGTCGAGCAGACCCTCGGACACATCTATTCCTGACGCCGTGGCGGCGATCCGGCATCGTGGGCGACCGCTGTGGGCCGCAGCATGTCGGCACGTTGGTGGCTTGGAGGGGCGATCGTGTAGCCGTGAGCTTGATGCCGCAATCGTGACGAATGCGTGGTGGATCTGCCCGTCGGTGTTGCTGGCCGGTGTCCTGCAGCACCACGACTACCAGGCGTGTCCCCGCGCGGTGTGGCATCCGCCATTGCTGGTACACGCAGTCGTCAGGCACTCACTCGGCACACCAACAACCTACGATATGGTAGAATACGACCGGTTGTCTGACATCCCTCAGGAGTATGAGGAACGCGAATGACGCGAATCAGGGATCTCCACGTGTCGCGACGAGCCGTCCTGTTTGTCGGCAGCATGCTGCTCCTCGCCGCCTGCGGTGGCGGGGCGGCCACGCCCACCAGCGTGCCGGTTGCTACCGTCGCCCCGACGGCGACGACCGCCGCGGCCACCAGCGTGCCCACGGCCACCAGCGCGCCCACGCCTACCAGCGCGCCCACGGCCACTCCGGTACCCGCCATCATCACGGCTGATCCAATCTCCGGCGCGCCAGCACTCGGCCGTGGCAGCCTCGCTGTACGCCCGATCGTGGTGATGTTCGACAATCATCCCAACGCCTATCCGCAGACCGGCCTCGACCAGGCAGCCATCGTCTTCGAAGCGCTCGCCGAGTTTGGCCTGACGCGCTTCATGGCCGTCTATCGGCCCGATGCGCTGCCGGATGCCCAGGTCGTCGGCCCGGTACGCAGCTCCCGGCTGTACTTCGTCCAGTGGGCGATGGGGCTGCAGGGAATGTATGTCCACGCCGGCGGCTCACCGCAGGCGCTCGAAACCCTGGCCAGCACCGACGAGGTGTTCGATGTCGACGCACTGATGGCGGCGGGCAGCGCCTATTTCACCCGCAACGATGAGCGTGAAGCGCCCCACAACCTGTACACCACCGGTGAAGCGCTCAAGCGGGCCCTCGGCGAAGCCACCACCAGCGATGCACTCGCCGACGTCGGTTTCAGCTTCAAGGCCGATGCGGCCGAAGCCGATCGCCCGGCAGCACAGCGGATCGACTACTTCTTCCTCTACCGTGAAGACAGCGCCGGCTGGGTCTACGATCCGGCGACCAACAGCTACGGCCGGCTGCGACGTGGCGAGCCGGCGCTGGACCTGGGTACCGGCCAGCAGCTGCGTGCCAAGAACGTGGTCGTCATGGAAGTGTTCGAGCAGCCGATTCCCGGCGATGAGAAGGGCCGCATCGAACAGCAGGTGATCGGCGAGGGGCGCGCGCGGGTCTTCATGGACGGCGTCGAGCGCGAGGTGACGTGGCGCAAGCCCGATGCGACGTCCCAGCTGGCGTTCTTCGATCCCAGTGGCGCGGAAGTCGCGTTCAACCCCGGCGTCATCTGGCTGGTCGCGCTGCCGGCGATCGAGAACCTGACCGTCCAGTGATGGCAGGGTGGCGGGGGCGGGGTTCGGCCTGCGGGCACGGCGAGCTGGCCAGGCGTGTGTCGCGATGCGGCTGGATCGACGGTATCTGACGTCGGGGCAGCGATACGACGCCGTCGTGGAGCATACGTCCCGGTCGTGATGCGCCACTCTCGTTCTCGCACCACAGGAGTGGGTGCCAATCTCGCCGCCGTGGCAGTGGAGATCGGCACCCGCGGTGGCGGGCCTGCATTGCGGCCACGCCCGGAGCGGCGATCGCACCGGTGGTGGCCGACGCCTGCGTTGCTACGATGCGTGGATCATGGCGTTCCGCGACTCGGCCTCCAGCGCGGAGCTTGGCGCAACGGCGCGGCACCGTTGCGGTGTGGGTGAGCACCACGACGCATGACGCGGTGGCGCCCCTCGCACGGCCGTGGTGCTCAGCATGGCTGGCATGGTGTGCCCGGGCGGGGCGTCCATGTCGCGCGACGCGCGCCGGAGTGAAGGGTGAGCAGATCGACCGCTGGTCGCACCGCGGCCGGCCGTGGCTCAGCGCACCAAGCCGCGTTGCACCAGAAATGCGGCACCGGTGGCGATCTGATCGGTATCGACGAGCTCCAGCAGCAACCGTGGCTCATACGCATGCCTGCCGAGCGCCTCGAACAATGCGTACCAGTTCAGGCTGCCGCGGCCAGGCGGCCAGTGGCGGTCGTACAGGCCATCGGTATCCTGCAGATGCAGATGGGCGAGGAGCGCACCTGCGTCGCGTACCCACTGATCGGCGGGCGGCCCACCGCGCCGCTCGTTGATGTGCGCATGGCCGACATCGAGGCTGAGTCGCACGGCGTTGTCGGAGAACGACCGCACCAGCTCGATGAGCGGACGCGTCGCCAAGTCGTAGCACACCTCGATCACCAGCACGCAGCCGCTGCGCCCGGCCAGCGGCACGATCTCGTCCAGCGTCTGGTGCGCCAGGGCGAAACTCTGCTCATGCACAGTGCACATCTCTCCGTGCACACGGCGTGCAGTGCCATGGCCGCGGGATCCCCGGTGTGCAGTCGGCTGCCGTGGTGCATGGCCACCGCATCATCGCCTGGTGGCCGGCGATCGCTGCACGCGTGCTGCCTCAGGTCGCGGAGGTGGTCATCGGTGCGTGGATCCCACAGTGGCGAACACCAGCTGCGCCGCATCCGTGTGTGCGCTACAGCGTGCCGCGCACGTAGCCCTGGCCGATGGTATAGGTCATCAGCGCGAACAGGAACGATGCCGTGGTGACGGCGGCCAGGGCCCAGCGCGTGCGTGTGCCGTCGCGTGGCGCGATCCAGTACCAGAGCATGAAGAAGAACAGTGGTGCCAGCCCGCCGACGTAGTGGATGTAGAGCTGCGCCGCCCCCGATCCTTGATCGAGCAACTTGATGCCGATGAGCACCTGCACCATCAGCACGGCCTGTGTGGCGATCAGTACGCCGTGCAGCCAGCGACCAGCAGCGTGGCCGCGCCAGGCAAACCAGGTGGTGAGCACCATCGTGGTTCCCGTCAATCCCAGCACGGCCATCCCCATCACGATGTGCACCAGCGTCGGTACGAACATCCGATCGATCATGTCGTCACTCCTTGGCCCGTCCCGGGCGCGGTGGCAGCTCAGCCGAGGCGCGCATACGCGCGACGCAGCAGCGCCTCGGTCGTGTCCCAGCCGATGCATGCATCGGTGACCGACACGCCGTAGCGCAGCTGGGCCGGATCGCTGGCGATCGGCTGCTTGCCCTCGACCAGATTGCTCTCCAGCATCATGCCGATCAGCGCGCCGCGTGCCGCACCGCAGCGCTCGATCA
>CAIQIY010000523.1 GCA_903871975.1 uncultured Chloroflexota bacterium
CGCCCCGGCGCGCCAGCGCAGCGATCCGCACCTCGCGCACGACGGTGGTATCGCCGGCGAGCTGCTTGCCGAGGCGCGCGATGCCATCGCGATAGACCCACTGGCGCTCGGCGAGGGCCGGGTCACCCGTGCTCAGCTCACCAGCAGCATCGAACGTCCAGACCGGTGCGTCGATCTCGACCAGCGCTGCATCAGCGAGTTCGTGATGCAACAGCTGATGCATGCGCTCGTCCGGTGCCTTGATCACCTGGGCGCCGTGATCGAAGACGCACCCATTGCGGCGGCGCGTCGCAACGCGCCCGCCCAGCCCGCGGCTCTTCTCGTAGATGGTCAGCGCCAGCGCCGGGATGCGCTGGCGTACGATCCGTGCCGCTGCCAATCCAGCGACGCCGGCACCGATGATGGCACAGGTCGGCATGGTCGTTCTCCATTCACGCATCGGCCACGCCGAGCCGCACTGCCCGCCCGAGCGTGCGCCCGGCGCCAGCTGGCCCGACGATCGCCAGATGCATGGCGTCATCGCGCAGCACGCGCCGTGCCACGCGCACGATCGCGTCATCAGTTACCGCGTCATACTCGGCGAGGATATGCTCGAGCGGCCGCAGGGCGATGCCACGCGCCAGCTGCTGCGCATTCCACGACGCCACGGCCCAGGGCGATTCGAGTGCCAGCGCCAGGGCGCCCTGCACCTGGTGCCGTGCAGCGCGCAGTTCGTCGGCACCCAGCCCCAGCCGCCGCAGCCTGCGCAGGTCATCGAGCACCTCGTGGATGCACTGTTGCAGCGACTCGGGCGCGACGCTGCCGTAGATCACCACCGTGCCCGCATCGTCATACGCATCGAATGTCGAGCCGATCGTATACGCCAGGCCAAGTTCCTCGCGGATGCGCTGGAACAGCCGCGAGGCTGCGCCGGCGCCGAGTGCAGCGTCGACCAGACGCCAGGCCCACAGATCGGGGTCGGCGGCAGCCAGGCCGACGAACCCCAGCGCAACATGGGCCTGCTGGCCAGCGTGCCGTTGACGCCGGACGCGCGGCCCCGGCAATGCCGGCATGACCGGCGAGCGCGGCGTGGGTGCACCTGTCGGCATGGCACCGAAGACACGCTCGACGATCGCATGCGCCTCCGCCGGATCGACGGCGCCGGCGATCGAGACGATCGTGTTTGCCTGCACATAGTGCGCCCGCCAATGCGCGACGATCTGTGGCAGATCGAGCTGCGCCAGGCTCGCCTCGCTGCCGGCCACATCGCGTCCGAGCGGTTGTTCGCCCCACATCGCATGATTCAGCAGCGTATGGACCAGCTCGGGCGGCATGTCGGCCGTCTCGCGCAACTCCTCGACGATCACGCGTCGCTCGCGCGCCACATCGGCTGCATCGAAGCGCGGCGCGAGCAACAGATCGCCCAGCACCTCGACGGCATGCCCGAGATGCGCCGCCGCGATGCGTACATGATAGACCGTCATCTCGTAGCTGGTGTACGCATCGCACTCGCCGCCGAGCCCCTCGATCGCCAGCGCCAGCTCACGCGGCGTAGGCCATCGCGCGCTGCCCTTGAACAACAGATGCTCGATGAAGTGGCCAATCCCACTCGTTGCAGCATCTTCGTGGGCCGCGCCAACCCGCACCACCACGTCGATCGCCACCGATCGTGCCGCCACCAGCGGCTCCACCACCGTCACCATGCCCCCGGGCATCCTGCGAATCGTCTGCATCGCCCCTCGTGCCGCCAGCACCATCACAGCACCCCGGTCGGCGGTGGCCCGGGATGATCGGCAACCGTGGCTGCCGGCGCCGCACACAACCGCCGGCGAAACTGCTCGCGTTGCTCGGGAGTCCCCAGGACTGCGACAGCATCGCCGATGGTGAGCCGGTCGTCGGGCCCCGGATTGCTGATGACATCATGCTCGCGCAGGATCGCCACGATCGACGCACCCGTGCGCCGCCGCACCTGCAGGCTGCCGATCGTCCGGTCGGCGACCGGTGAGCGTTCGTGGATGGTGACCCAGTCGATGCCCAGGGCATGTCGTGCCCGCCGCAACCATGCCAGGTGCGCCAGATCGCCTTCCTGGCGCTGCAGCGAGCGATAGCGCTCATCGCGTACCGCATCGCTCAAGGCATCGACGGCGAGTGGGGGAAACGCAAGGCGCAGCAGCGTCTGGCGCACCATCTCGAGGCCGGCCTCGAATTCGGGCTGGATGATCTCGTCGACCGCGAATGGCTGGAGGTCGTCGATCTGGCCGATGGTGGCAGCACGGACGAGCAGTGGCACGCCGGCAGCACAGGCGCGTACCTGCCGCACGATGCGCTCGACATCGACGGCTGCCGCGACGACGACCAGCACCAGACGCGCCTGCGCGACCCGTGCAGCAGCCAGCACCGTCGGGCTGCTGGCGTCGCCGTAGATCACCGGGATGCCGGCGGCGCGGGCATCATCGAACGCGCGCTGGTCCTCGTCGATCACGACACAGGCCAGGCCCAGCCGTTGCAGGACGTCGGCGGCATAACGCCCGACACGGCCAAACCCGATGATCACGATGTGATCGTCGAGCCTCGCACCTGCCGGCGCCACCGCCGCGTGGCGCCCGACATCACCGCGTGCATGCCACCAGGCGACGAGCGGCTCGCCCGCCTGCGCGACCAGCGGCGTCAGAATCATCGTCAGCACCGTGGTCGCGATGATCAGCGAGAACAACGATGGCGGAATCGCGCCGTCGGCCAGGCCGGACCGGGCGATGACGAAGGCAAATTCGCCGATCTGGAACAGCCCCAGCCCGACCGCCAGCGGCACCCCGTCACGATAGCCGAAGGTCCGGCTGACGCCGACGAAGATCATGGCCTTGGTGACGCTGATCACCAGCACGACGGCAGCGATCAATGCGGCATTCGCCCACACATACTGCGGATCGAGCAGCATGCCGATCGAGACGAAGAACAGCAGACCGAAGACGTCGCGCAAGGGCAGGATGTCGCTCAGCGCCTGATGGCTGTACTCCGACTCGCTCAGCACGATGCCGGCGGCGAACGCGCCGAACGCAAACGAGAGCCCGGTCAGGTAGGTCGCATAGCCCACCCCCAGCCCGATCGCGGTGACGCTCACCAGGAAGAGCTCACGCGAATTCCAGCGTGCCACCTGCCGCAGGAGCCAGGGGATGAGCCGGGTGCCACCGAAGATCATCGCCAGCAGAAAGACGGCGGCACGGACGATGGCCCAGCCCAGCTCGGGCAGACCGTCGATCGGGTTGGTCAGGGTCGGCAGAATGATCAGCAGCGGCACGACGGCGAGGTCCTGCACGATCAGCATGCCGATCATCACGCGGCTCGCGAGCGTGCCGAGGCCGCCGCGGGTCGCCAGGGTCTTCAGGATGACCATCGTGCTGGAGAGCGAGATCACGGCACCGAACCACAACGCTGCTGCGCTGTCGAGCCCGAGCGCGAGGCCAATGCCGTAGCCGGCTGCGATGGTGAGCAGCATCTGCAGCGGTGTGCCGAGCAGCGCGACGAGGCGCACCGCCGCCAATGTGCGCAGGTTGAACTCGATCCCCAGCGCGAACAGCAACAATGCCACGCCGATCTCGGCGAGCAGCTCGATGTCGTGGGTGTCGCTCACCGTGATGCCGCCGGTGAACGGGCCGACGGCGATCCCCGCCAGGATATAGCCGATGATCAACGGCTGACCGAGCCGCTGCGCGACGAAGCCCCCGATGAGTGCGGCGACCAGGATGATGGCGATGTCGGCGGCAATGCCCATGTGGTCCCCCCGATGGCACGACATCGCTGGTCGCGGTGTGGCACCGCGTCGCCCTCCATTCTACCACTCCGGCCACGCCACGCGACCGTGTGCTATACTCTGGCGGCGCACACGAGGGGGAGCGCATCGATGCTGCTCAGGCGTCTCGAGATTCAGGGCTTCAAGACCTTTGCATCACGCACCGTGGTGGAATTCGACCCGGGGATCACGGCGGTGATC
>CAIQIY010000524.1 GCA_903871975.1 uncultured Chloroflexota bacterium
CCCCAGTCGGCGATCAGCAGCCCGTGCGCGCCATGCCGGCATGCCGCCGACGCCGCGCTGCGGATATTCTCGAGCGCATTCGTCGTGCGCCCGGCCAGGCTGTTCCACGTCGACGTGCCACAACAGACCATGCACGGCACGCCGGCCGCCGTGTAGCGTGCCAGCGCGCCATCGAACGGGTGGTCGGCGTCGTAGCCCCACTCGATCGCCAGGACATCGCGTGGCAGTTCGGCGATCAGCTCGGGGTGGCGCGTCACCATGTCACCCCAGAACATCATGCGTCGACCGCGTTGCCGCACCGCGTGGTGGATCTTCAGCACAAAATCGAGATACACCCGGCCGACGCCATCGCGCGCGACCCGCTCGGCAGTGCGCCCCTGCCCCAGATCCACGGCTTCATCGCAGCCAACGTTGATCCAGCGGCTGCGAACATGTGGCAGCAACGCATCATAGAGCCCCTCGATCCACGCCAGCGCGGCGGGGTCGTCGGGTGCCAAGCCGAACGGCCCCTGCATCGGCCCCCACGGCGCCTCGAACCGGCCATGGGTTTCGGCCAGGGGGGCATACCGCGGGTGCACCAACCAGCGCTCGAGGTGACCAAACGAGTTCTGATTGGGCACCAGCTCGATGAAGCGCTCAGCACACCAGGCATCGAGCTCCAGCATGTCCTCGCCAGTCAGTGGCGACGCCTCGGCCCAGACGTCGCGGTGCTCCGGGTAGGCGAAGGTGTGCTCGGTATACAGCTGGAGCTGATTGAACTTCCAGCTCGCCAGGCGATCGACCAGCGCGCGCAGCGTCGCCATCGTCGGCACACGATCACGGCTGACGTCCAGCATCACGCCGCGCACGGCCAGGTCCGGCCAGTCGCGCACGAACAGACCAGGCACCAGCCGACCGCGCCAGTGCAGCAGCTGGGCCAGCGTCTGTGCACCGTACCAGACACCCGTCGGCGTCGCGGCGCGCACCACAATGCCGTCAGCAGCGACCGTCAGCGTGTACCCCTGCGCGGGCACATCGGCCGCCGGGTCGTCCACCAGGGTGATCACCACGCCTGCACCGTGCGTGGCGCCGAGCGACCACGTCAGCCCGGCGCCGGCATGGAGTGCCTGCTGGACGCAGCGTGCCGCGGCGAGATGGCGCCACGGCTCCTGACCACGCAGCACGACCAGCCCTTCGTCCGGCAGGGTGCACGCGTCACCAGTCAGCGTCAGGTGCTGCGGCGGCGGCAACAGCGGTGGCACATCCATCGACACCCCTCCGTCAGGTCTGCCGTCGGCGGTCGGGCATACGCCAGGCAGCGAACAATGCAGCGCCCCACATCACGCCCGATGCCGTGCGGAAGAGCGTCACCAGGTCGGAGGCCTGGGCCAGCGCACCGCCGAGCGCCGAACCGATGATTCCGCCGCCGCCGTTGGCCGTGTAGAACAGCCCAGCCAGCCGGCCGCGCCGCTCGCGCAGCCCCAGCTCGGTGGTATACGTCAGCGAGGGGATCTCGAAGCAGGAATAGACGAACGAGCGGATGAGCTGGACCGGCAGAATCCAGGCGATGGCGGTCGAGACCGTGTATGCCAGATAGACACTGGCCATGCCGGCGACGCCGGTCACCAGCACCCACTTGCGGCCGAACCGATCGGCGAGCAGCCCCGCCAGATACAGGCAGGGCACTTCGCCGAGCGCCGCCAGCGCCCACAAGCCGCTGATCTGCCACTGGACATAGCCATTGTCCGCCATGTATTGGGGCCAGAATGTGGCGACCGAGCCCATGCCGAGGAACCACGACATCGTGACGATCAGGAATGGCCAGAGCACCGCAGTGTCGATGCCGCTGTGCAACGGTGTGGCGGTGGCGGCTACGCGTGGCGCTGCCGCCGGCGCCGACTCGCGCACGCGCAGGACCAGCAGCGCCGCCAGGCCAAAGCCGAGCGCCGTCAGCGCTACCGCCGCACGCAGGCCCGCCACGTCGGCCACGATGCCGCCGGCCAGCGCCGCACCGGCGAATGCCAGCGAGCCGAACATCCGGTACGTGCCCATGAGGCGCCCGCGATCCGGCTCGTGCTCGAGGAGATCGCCGATCATCGCCAGGCTGCCCGACTGATAGGCTGCCATCGACAGCCCCTCAATGATCCTGATGATGAACAGATAGCCATACCACGGCACCAGTGCCGTCAGCGCCAACGATACCGCCAGCCCCAGCGTGCCGATCAACAGCAACGGCTTGCGCCGGCCCAGCTGATCCGAACGCCGGCCCCAGGCGTACTGCGACACCAGTGTGGCCACCTGGAACGTGGCGAACACCAGCCCCGTCTGGGTCGTATCGGCCTCGAGCGAGCCGACATAACGCACCATGAGTGGTGCCGAGGTGCCAACTGCCATGAAGACCAGCATCTGCACGCCGATCAGCCGGACGAATGCGTCGCGATCGCGGACATCAAACCGCGGCAGGGAGAATCGCACGCTGAACCGCACTTTCGCTGTGCCGCCCGGGCGGCATGAGCCATCAGAGCGTGAATGCCGTCGACGTCGACTGCGACAGAATATCGTCGGGCGTCACTTCGCGGCCGAGTCGCGACGACAAATAGATGCCCTCGGAGATCAGCGCGGTAGCCAGTGCCAGCCCGGCCGTATCGATCCCGGCGACGACGCCCTGCAGCCCGGCGATCCAGTGTTGCTGCGGCCCGTCGTAGGCGGCGTAGCTGGCATCATTGGCATGCAGCCGGAACTCGGCGCTGTTCAGGTTGAACGTGCCGTCCATGTCCATGTCGCCGACGCTGGCGAAGTAGGTGAGCGGATTGAGCTTGATCCCGCCGCGCGTACCCAAAACCTTGCTGCTCTCGTCGGCCGAGTAGTGCTGTGCCCAGCTGACTTCGATGTCGAGCGTGATGCCGCCAGCGAGCCGCACATAGCCCAGCGCCATCTCCTCGACGTCGTAGCCGCCGCGCTCGCGCCGTGCCTCGTCCATCGCAATGCGCTGGTGGGTGGTGCCGCTCACCGTCATCACCGCCGGATTGCCCAGCAGGTACAACGCCTGGCCGATGAAGTACACGCCCAGATCGATCAGCGCGCCGCCCGAAGCGGTCGCGCGCCGCACAAAATTGCTGGTGCCGTAGCCGTCGACGAACGGCCGACCGCGCCGACGGAATGCCACCGCCCGCGCATGGTATGGATCGCCGAGCGCGCCCTCGTCGATCAGGCGCCGCGCGGCCTTGGTCTCGTTCGCGAACAGCGTCGCCAGCTGGATGCCCAGGCGCTGGCCGGTGCGCCGTGCTGCCTCGTGCATCGCCAATGCATCGATGTAGGTGCCCGCCATCGGCTTCTCGCAGAAGACATGCTTGCCGGCCTCGAGCGCCGCGATCGTGACCGGCGCGTGGAAATTGTTGTGTAGACAGACATCGACGGCCGTGATCGTGGGATCGGCCAGCAACTGTCGGAAGTCGTGGTGGACGACCGGGATGTGGTACTGTGCTGCGACGCGCTGTGCCTCGGTCTGATCGAGGTCGGCGATGGCGACGAGCTCGACATTGGGCATCTCGGCGTATTGCGCGACGTGGCGCTTGCCGATCTGGCCGACTCCGATGACGCCGACCCGGGTGCGCTCGGACATGCTGTGCCCCCTCTCTCGCGGCGCACGCCAACGGCAGTGTTCCATCGACAGTGATCTGGTGCGTGCGACGGCACAAAACAATACCACGCGCGTCGCCGGCTGTCGAGTGAGCCGGCGAATGTGCATCGACTGGTGGCTGCGCGTACAGCGCCATGGGCGGATTGGCCGGATCGGAATGGTTGGGAACTGTCAACGCGGCGTAGGGTGAATCGCAACTGACATCGGTGATCATCAGTGATACGATCGGGACGTCAGTCGTGCGCACCCGGCGTTCGGGCATATCGTGGTACACCGACGGGACACATCTCGCCGGTTCGGGGTGCGCGCCACCAGCCATCGGGCATGCTGTGATATCTCCAGCGCGCGAGCACACCGCCGGGCGGGCACAACCAGCCGACCTCGCCGTGCACCCATCACTGATTTTGGATCTATAATGGCGCGCATCCGGCCCGACCGGCGCAGCGTACCATTGTCCGAACACCGATCATCTCCGCCCGCGATTGTAGAAAGGCTCCCGATGGCTCAGATCTTTGATCGGCGAGCGAACACGCTTGTCCGGCTCACGCTCTTCGTCGGTGTCCCGCTCGTTCTCGCCATCCTCGGAGGGATCTGGTACCTCTTCGGCTGGTCCGACTGGCACCGTGATGTCGGCGTACCGGTCGCCCAACCAGGCGGCGGGTTCAACCACCAGCTCCACGTCGGTCTCAAGCTCGATTGCCGTTACTGCCACAACGCCGTCGAAGTCTCCTCCAGCGCCAACGTTCCCTCGACCGAAACCTGTATGGGCTGCCACTCGCAGATCCTGACCAAGAGCGAGAAACTCGCCTTTGTCCGGGAGAGTTGGGAGACCAACACCCCAATTCAGTGGAATCGCGTCCACGACCTACCGAAGTTTGTCTACTTCAACCACAGCCTGCACGTCGCCAAGGGTGTCGGATGTTCGACCTGCCACGGCAACATCGCCGCGATGCCGGTCGTCGCCAAATCCAAGGCACTGTTCATGTCGTGGTGTCTCGACTGCCACCGCAACCCCGAGCAATACGTCCGCCCGCGCGACCAGATCTACAACACGGCATGGACACCGCCGGCCGATCAGCTCGAGCAGGGGAAGAAGCTCGTCGAGGAATATCGTATCCGTTCGGCAGACCAGTTGACAAACTGCGCCATTTGCCACCGATAGGTCGGAGACTGTGAAGCGTATGACGCACGAAACGATCGATCTCGCGGCGGTTCGCGAGCGTTTGAAGGCCGGGAGCGCACGTGAGTTCTGGCGCAGCCTGGACGAACTCGCGGGGACGCGGGCGTTCCAGCAACTGGTCGACCGCGAGTTTCCCCAGGGTGCATCGGAGATGCGCGATCCGGTGACACGACGCAAGTTCCTCACATTGATGGGCGCATCGCTGGCACTCGGCGGTCTGTCGGGGTGCCAGTTCGCGCTGAAGCAGCCGCAGGAGAAGATCGTACCGTATGTGCGCCAGCCGGAGCTGGTGATCCCGGGCAAGCCGCTGCACTTTGCCACCGCGATGACGGTCGGCGGGTTTGGTGTCGGGTTGGTCGCCGAGAGCCACGAGGGTCGGCCGACGAAGCTCGAAGGTAATCCGGATCATCCGGCGAGCCTGGGCAGCAGCGACATCCTGGCGCAGGCGGCGATCCTGAACCTGTACGATCCCGACCGTTCGACGGGTGTGACGGCGGGGGGCGCTGCATCGAGCTGGGCCGATTTTGTCGCCGCCGCGGCGCCGCTGTTCGCCGCCCAGGCGGCACGTCAGGGCGCCGGCTTGCGCATCCTGAGCGGTACTGTCACGTCGCCGACGTTGGTCGCCCAGATTCAGGCGATCCTCGCAGCGCACCCGCAGGCGCGTTGGGTGCAATACGACCCGAACAATCGCGACCAGACGCTGGCCGGGGCGCAGTTGGCCTTCGGTGCGCCGCTGACGGCGCTCTACCGCTACAACTACGCCGATGTGGTGGTCGCGCTCGATGCCGACATCCTCAGCGAGCCGGGTGTCGGCGTGCGCCATGCCCGCGAGTTCGCCGAGAAGCGCCGCGTCAGCAAGGCCAACAAGCAGAGCAACCGGGTGTATGTCGCCGAGCCGACGCCGAGTACGACTGGCTTCATGGCCGATCACCGCCTGGCCGTGCGTTCGGCGCTGGTCGAGTCGCTGGCGCGGGCGCTGGCGCTCGAGCTCGGCGTCGCCGGTGTCGCCGCCGGAGCAACGCTCGAGGCGCCGCACCAGGCATGGGTGCGCGCCGCTGCTGCTGATCTGCGCGCCGCTGCCGGCCGCAGCATCGTCGCAGTCGGCGAGAGCCAGCCGGCGATCGTCCACGCCATCGGTCATGCGATCAACGCGGCGCTCGGCAACCACGGCAAGACGATCAGCTTCATCGATCCGGTCGAGCCGGCGCCGGGTGGCCAGCTGGCGGCACTGCAACAGCTGGTCGCCGACCTCAAGGGTGGCGCCGTCGAGCTGTTGCTCATCCTCGAGAGTAATCCGGTCGTCAGCGCACCGGCCGAGCTTGGCGTCGCTGCGGCCTTGCCGATGGCTGGCACCAGCATCCACCTGGGCCTCTACGCCGATGAAACTGCCGCGCTGGCGAGCTGGCACGTGAACGCAGCTCACTTCCTCGAGAGCTGGAGCGACGTGCGCGCCTTCGATGGCACGGCCAGCATCGTGCAGCCGCTGATCGCCCCGCTGTATGACGGCAGGTCGGCGCACGAACTGTTGGAAGCACTCACGGGAGCGAGCCCGGCCCGTACCGGTTACCAGATCGTGTCGGAGTACTGGCAGGCCCAGGGTGGCGCCAACTTCCAGGCGTTCTGGCAGCAGGTGCTCAACCGTGGTGTGATTGCCAACACCAGCGCCGCCACGCGCCGTGTCGCCGTCACCGACGATCTGGGTGCGGCACCGTCGGCGTCGAGCGATGGCATCGAGCTCGTCTTCCGGCCCGATCCCAGCCTCAGCGCGGATCCGGTCTATGGCAACAACGCCTGGCTTCACGAACTGCCCCGGCCATTCACCAAACTGGTGTGGGACAACGTCGCGATGCTGTCGCCGCGCACGGCCGAGCTGCTTCGCCTGGCCAGCGGCGATGTCGTGCAGCTCGCCCTCGATGGCCGCACCGTCGATGCCCCCGTGTTCGTTCAGCCCGGCCAGGCCGATGATGTCGTCACCGTCCACCTCGGCTATGGCCGCACGCGCGCCGGCCGCGTCGGCTCGCCCGACGGCGCCACCGTGGGCTTCGACGCCAATCTGCTGCGCAGCACCGGCGCGCTGTGGTTCGCTGCTGGCGTCACCATCAGCCCGCTCGGCCGAACGCACCAGCTCGTCAGCACCCAGGGCCATTTCGCCATGGAAGGGCGCGACAAGGACCTCGTGCAGCACGGCACGGTCGCCGAGTTCATCGCCGACGAAGAGTTCCTGCACCACGGCGCACATCACGAGGTGCTCCCGCTGTTCCCGCTCTACGACTACAGCCTCGAGGCGCAGCGTGCCGCGCGCACCTCCGGCCATGCCTGGGGCATGTCGATCGACCTGAACGTCTGTACCGGCTGCAACGCCTGTGTCGTCGCCTGCCAGGCCGAAAACAACATCCCCGTCGTCGGCAAGGAGCAGGTCGCGCTGGGCCGCGAGATGCACTGGATCCGCATCGATCAGTACTTCTCGGGCGATCTCGACAACCCGGCGGTGTACAACATGGTGATGTTGTGCCAACAGTGCGAGAACGCACCGTGCGAGATCGTCTGCCCGGTCGCTGCCACCGTGCACGACAGCGAAGGCCTCAACAACATGGTCTACAACCGCTGCATC
>CAIQIY010000525.1 GCA_903871975.1 uncultured Chloroflexota bacterium
ATCGGCGCGACGCTCGCGCTCGGTGGTTCGCTCATGGTGCTGCTGCGGCGCCTGCGTCGGTGAGCATCAGGGCTGATGCGCGAGCTCGCGATTCAGCCACGACCACGTCACCAGCCGGGCGCCGCCGATGATGTCCTGCCCGGGGCTCCCGCAGTGATCCGACATCAGAGCGTAGCCGCAGCGAGCACGGCACCGCGATCCACTGCCCCCGCGATCGTCAGGCTGCGCTGCGGGCGGCTACACCATTCGATCACACCCTGCAGGCCGGCAGGCGTCAGTGGTGCACGCCGCGACCAGCGGTGACCACGGCCGCGATATGCGACCAGTTCACGTTCGAACACCAGCACGGTGCACACACGCTCGACACGCTGAAGCTGGCGATACAGTCGCAACAGTGCGGTGTTGCCGCTCGATGCCGGCAGAAAGACGATCTCGGGCATGGTGAGCGAGATGCGCTGGTAGACCTGCGATGCATCGTCGTACGCGAAGACCGTCAGCGGCGTGTGGATGTGGCGCAAGGCGGCAACCAGCGAGGCCTGCGGCTGCCCGACACTGATCGCCTGAAGTTGCGTCTGCATGGCCCCCCTCCCATCGCGTGATCCGTGTTGGCTGTGCCACAGCACGTCGCCGCAGCACTGGTCTCAGCGTATCAGCACGTCACTGGTTCGACCAGCGCCTGCGTTGCACGAGCATGACAGGCCGATGACAAGAAGATTACGATGCCTTGTAGTCTGTATGTGCGTCGTACGATGCTGCATCATACCACGATGACCGAACAGGTGCATCGCAGACCGGCGACCGGCTCAGCGTGTGTTCGTCGCTGGGGGCAAGTATCTGGCACCTGGCAGGACTATGGGGTGCAGAAGGCGCAACATCGGGTGAAGAGGAGCCGTGAGTGCGCCAGCAGTGCGCGGCTGTGCCGTCGTTCAGGTCTTCGACCGGCGCGTCGTCTCGTTCACGGCAGTCATCAACAGCCGTGCGCCCCAGTCGATCACCGTAAGCATTCCCTGGGCGTTGCGTGGCACAGCCCGACTCCAGCGATACCCCCGACCATGATATGCCGTGATCTGCTCGTCATCGATGACGATGACGCACACCCGGCCAACTCGCTGGAGTTGGCGGAACAGCCGCAGGATGACCGTGTCGGAGCGTGCGATCGACAGGATGACGAACTCGGGCATGTGGGTCGCAATATGCCGATACGCGCCGGTGGTGTGCTCGATGGTCTGCAGCGCGACATGCCCATCGAGTAGTCGGAAGAGATCAGCTTCGTCATCAGCCGACCATCCGACGACACAAGCGCTCATCATTCGCGGCATAACCACCCTCTTGCTGGTGTCCCGGGGGTCCGTGCCTGCCACACGTGCGCGCCTCTTCACCTGCGCCAATGACGCCTGTGATGCGCCTTGCCGGGCGGGCGTCGATGCCTTGTATCAATCACGTGACCAATATAGCACATTCTGTCAATAGTGTTCTGGGCACGATGCAGGACCGTACCGACACCGCAGTGGCATCGGCAGTGTCAGCGCGCGACGGACAGAGGTGCCTCGTGCCGCGGAACCGCTTGCCCGCCACTGGCCATGCGCATCGACTGCGCGCAGCTTGGCATCGCGTACACCCCCACCTCGGCTCCGCGCACGCGCGCCGCAGGAGCAGGGCGATGCGCGGACTTGGTGCAACCCGGCGACAGGGGCGACCCTTGCACACACCTCTGCACAACACCTGGTTACGCCGTGCAACACACGCGCTCCGGCAAGCCATTGATGCAACGAGAAACGCCATGGCCCAGGCACGTTTGCGCAACGACTATCTTTGATCGGCGATCGTGGCAACACGGCGCATTCGCCGCCGCTCGAGGGCGCCAGTTGCCGGCACCGCCGCATGCGGGTAGAATGGCGCCAGCATTGGAATCTTCCCGTTGCAGGAGCCCGCGTGGACCAGGTCGACAACCGCAACATCCGCTCGTTCACGCCGCTGCCGGCACCGCGCACCATGATCACCGATCTGCCAGCCGACGCATCGGTCGTCGCGACCGTCGTCGCAGCCCGCCACGACGTGACGCGCATCCTGGCGGGCGACGATCCGCGCCCGCTGGTGATCGTCGGCCCATGTTCGATCCACGACCCGGCGGCGGCCCGCGAGTATGCGGCGCGCCTCGCGGCCCTGCGCCACGAGCTCGCCGACCGGCTGTGCCTCGTGATGCGTGCCTACTTCGAGAAGCCGCGCACCACCATCGGCTGGCGTGGCCTGATCAACGATCCGCACCTCGACGATTCGTTCGACATGGCCACTGGCCTGACCATCGCCCGCCACCTGTTGCTCGACATCAACCGCCTGGGTGTCCCGGTCGCCACCGAGATGCTCGATCCCATCAGCCCGCAGTACATCGCCGATCTGGTGAGCGTGACCGCCATCGGCGCGCGAACGACCGAGTCGCAGACGCATCGCGCGTTGGCGAGCGGCCTGTCGATGCCGGTGGGCTTCAAGAACAGCACCGACGGCAGCATTCAGGCGGCAGTGAATGCCTGTATCTCGGCGCGCAACAGCCACAGTTTCCTGGGCATCACCGACGACGGCCGCAGCGCGGTGGTGCGGACGCGCGGCAACCCGGACGGCTTCGTGATCCTGCGGGGCGGCCAGGCGCGCACCAACGGCGATGCAGCCAGCATCGCCGAGGCGGCCAGCCAGCTGACGCGGGCGGGCGCGCGGCCGGCGGTGCTGGTCGATTGCAGCCACGCCAACTCGGGGTACGACCACACGCGGCAGCCGGCGATCTTTGCCGATCTGATCGAGCGCTGCGGTGCGGCACGCGGCGCGCTGATCGGCATGATGCTGGAGAGCAATCTGGTCGAGGGCAAGCAGCCGATCGCCAGCGATCCGGCCCAGCTGCGCTACGGCGTGTCGGTCACCGACGCATGCATCGGCTGGG
>CAIQIY010000526.1 GCA_903871975.1 uncultured Chloroflexota bacterium
GGTCATCGCCGACCAGGCGCTCGCGCAGCGCCGCACCGGGGAGCCGAATCAGTGCCTGATACTCCTCATTCGCCATCGTGTCGATGCGTTGGCGCAGCCGATCGCCGTCGGGCAGTTCGAACAGCGCCTCCAGCCGTGTGCCGTACTTGGCCTCGAGTACATGCCAGCCACTCTCGGCGAACAGCCGTTTGAGCTGGGCCGCACGAATTCCGGGCACGACGCGATCGAGGCTCTGACGATTGAGATCGACGATCCACAGCAGGTGCTCGAGGCCGGCCAGCGCCGGATCGAGGATGGCCTCCCAGATGCTGCCCTCGTCGAGCTCGGCATCGCCGACCAGCGCGATGAAGCGGCGTGGCACGGCCGTGCCGAAGTGCGTGGCCACGTAGCGCGCCGCCAACGCGGCAAATGCCGGTGCGACTGCACCCAGCCCCACCGAACCCGTCGAGAAATCCACCGGATCGGGGTCCTTGGTGCGCGACGGATACGCCTGCAGCCCGCCATACTCGCGCAAGGTGGTCAGGTAGCGTCGGGGCAGCTGCCCGAGCAGATATTGGATGGCGTGAAAGACCGGCGAGGCATGCGGCTTGACGGCGACACGGTCGCCATGCCGCAATGCGTGGAAGTACAGGGCGGTGAGAATGGTCACCATCGATGCTGATGACGCCTGATGGCCACCGACCTTGGTGCCGTCGGCATTGGGGCGGACATGGTTCGCATGATGGACCATCAGCGTGGCCAGCCAGAGCACGCGCTGCTGGATCGCCTCGAGGATCGCGATGGTTTGCCGATCGGGCTGTGACATGCTCATCTCGCTTCGCTGGCCGCACGTTGCTGCGCCCATCATAGCAGATACGCCATCGGTGACAACCATTGGCATTGGGGGTCAGGGCTGTGCCAGCAGTATGCGACGGACTGCTGGCCCGAGCAGCAGCAGCGCCATGCTCCAACCAGACACCGCTCCCACCCGCGCGGGGTGCGGCGCCACAGCCTGTTCGCCCCACGACATCGGTATCAGTCACTACGGCACAGATGACGGGCGGGGCGTTGGTGGCTGACGGCGTGCGACGGGCTACCTGCGTGCCTGCGGCACACGATCGGCACCCGGTGCGACGTCGGGCTACGATCGCCACACTCGAATCGATCAGTGATGCCAGTGATCAGCGCATCACCGCTGGTCGGACGGTGCATTGCAGGCTTGGTCAGATCGGTCGGGGACAGGAGCAGACGTACTTCGGCCCGCCGCACGCACCAGGGCGAACCCGACTGACGCATGGCATCGAGCATCGGCTCCCTACGTGGTCGTGTCGGCGACCGCCGCGCACAACGCGGTGCGCAGCGGGTGGTCAGCGCTGGCGGCGCAGGGGGAACTCGGCCTTCAGGTGATCGCTGAGCTCGCCGCGCAGTAACGTCACCTCGATTGTGGCAGGATCAACCGTCGGAACATAGCGCGCAATCACCGCCGAGAGCTCTTCCTTGAGCTGCTCGAGCAGCTCGGGCGTGAGCTTCACGCGATCATGCACCAACACCGTGAGCAAGCGTTCGCGTGCGATGTCCGAACTCCGATCTCGGCGGCGAAATAACCCATCCAAGACGCCCACCTTTCCGCTCCTCACGAGCGACCGACTGCGGGCATGTCAGCAGCGAGCTGCATGCCACCGCACTCAGCGCTCACTCCCGCGCGGCCGCCGCGCCAGCATGCCGAATAGCCGGTCGAAGACCCCTTGCTCGTCCTCGAGCGTTGGCATGGGTACTTGCTCGCCGGCGATCCGACGCGCAACATCGGAGAATGCCCGCCCCGCGCGGGAGGTGCGATCGAGGACCGCTACCTCGCCGCGATTCGTCGAGGTGACGATCGTTTCGTCGTCGGGGATGGCCCCGATCAGATCGATCGCCAGGATCTGCAGCACGTCTTCGGTGCTCATCATGTCGCCGCGGTTCACCATGCGTGGCTTGATGCGGTTGATGATCAGCTGTGGCGAGCCCTTCTCGGCGGCCTCGACCAACCCGATGATCCGATCGGCATCGCGCACTGCCGAAACTTCGGGTGTCGTGATGATCAACACCTCATCGGCACCGGCGATCGCATTGCGAAATCCGCCCTCGATCCCCGCCGGGCTGTCGATGATGACGTAATCGAATTCGGTACGCAGCTGGTTGGCCAGTGCGATCATGTCGTCCGGGCCGACTGCGTCCTTGTCGCGCGTCTGGGCCGCTGGCAGCAAGTACAGATCCGAGAAGTGCTTGTCCTTGATGAGTGCTTGGCGCAAGCGGCAGCGCCCCTCGACGACATCGACCAGATCATAGACGATGCGGTTCTCGAGGCCCATCACCACATCGAGGTTACGCAACCCGATGTCGGCATCGACCACCGCGACCTTGGCGCCCTGCATCGCCAGCGCAGTACCGAGGTTGGCCGTCGAGGTCGTCTTGCCGACGCCACCTTTGCCCGAGGTTATCGTGATCACCCGCGACATCGCTCTCTCCTGTGTTCTCGCGCGTCGTGCGACCAGGCACGACATCCAGATCGATACCAGCCGGCAGCATCATCGCAGGCGCGTCGTCTCCCATGCGCCGAAGACGATCGCACCATCGACGACCTGGGCGACTTCGGGATGACTCCGCGAGCGGTCGCCGCGTGCGACGCTGAGGACGTCGCCGATGCCAAGGCGTGGTGGGTTGAGGCTGAGTGCACCGATGAAGCAGCTCGAATCGCCGAGCGCTCCGGCGTGGACGACGCCACGAACCCGCCCCCAGACGATGATGCTGCCGCTGGCGACAACCTCGCTGCCGGCGTTGATGTCGCCGACGATGGTGAGGTTGCCGTGGTGGCGCACCACTTGCCCGGAACGAATCGTGCGCCGTACCAGCCACGCATCGCTGCGATCGTCGCGGTCGCCGGTGGGGACACGCGGCATGGCGCGCACCGCGACACCAGCTGAGCGCGCCGTGTCGCGGCTGGATCGCGAACGCGAGGCCAGCCCCGCGGCCTCGATGCGGTGGCGACGCAGCACGGCGAGCATCTGGCCGAGTTCGTCGTCGTCGATGTCGCGCTCGCCGAGCTCGACAGTGATGCGCGCACCGTGAAAGAAGGCCGAACCGCGTTCGAGCTGCGCCTCGAGCCCCTGGACGACGGCGTCCCATGGTGCTGCGGCGTCGAGAACGAGCCGCAAACCATCCCGACTTCCCTTGATTGCCAGCAGATTCGTCGCCATCGCCTCACCGCCAGGATTCACGGTGGTTTGAGCACATCATACCATATCGATGCAAGCCGTGCCGGTGGCGGGAGAGCGTTGACGCCGCGCACACCCCCACCCATCACGGCGCACCAGTGGCCCGGATGCCATCGGCGACGGTCTACCCCGCCGTCGACACCTGTGATCAGCGCACCAACGGCACACGTGGATCGGGCGCAGGCCAATGCTCGCGAACCCACGCATAGCGCGGATCATCGGCCGCCGTCATCGCGTGGGCGCTGCCGGCGAGCGCATTGAGGTAATACACATCGTAGCCGGGTGGTGCAACGACCGGGTGATACCCCCAGGGAATCAGCACCAGGTCGCCGTCGCGGGCTCGGATGAGCTCGTCAACCCCGTGCGCCGGGCTGGTGATCTGCTGCAGCGCATACCCTTCGGGTGCCGCAATGCGATAGTAGTAGATCTCCTCGAGGCATACCTCGTGCGGTGGATTGTGTACGTCGTGCTTGTGCGGTGGGTAGCTCGACCAGTTGCCGGCCGGGGTGTAGACTTCGACCAGCAACAGCCGGCGGGCCGGAAACTCGGCGGGCATGATGTGATTGATCTGTCGTGTGGCATTGCCACCCCCACGCACTTCGACCGCGATGTCGGCCGGGCTGATGAGGCGCAACGCCAGATCATCGCCAGCCGCCGCCGGGCACCAGGCGATCGCCAGCTGGGCTTCCTGTTCGGCGATCACCTCGATGTGCTGTCCTGGCGGAATGTACACGGCATATGGCAACCCACTGAAGACGTCGCGCCGCCCGATCGCAGTCCAGCGGACATCGGTGCCGACGACGGTGACGTGCCCGTCGAGGATCACGAGGCCGGTCTCGTGCGCGGCGTGGCCGACGGCGAGCCGTTGGCCAGCACTGAGGCGATGCGCGGCGAAGCTCAGGTCGCTCCAGCCGGCGCTGGCGGGGTCGATCGCGACGAGCGGGCCGGCGGTACTGGCCGGTGATGGGGCGACGATGTGAAGGCGACGCTCGGTCATGCCTGGTTCCTCGCTGGTAGACATACTCACGGATGGGCGATGGCGCCGAGCAGCCGCGTCAGGCCTTCGCGAAGCTGTGGTTCGGCGACGAGACACGAGATCATCAGATGGGTACCACGTTCGTAGCCGTAGAAATATCCGGGATGGACCAGCACGCCATGGTCGAGGAGGTGCAGCACGAGGCGCTCCTCATCTGGCCAGCCGGCGATGGCGGGAAACAGGTAGTAGCCGCCATCTGGTGGTTGTACGGTGACGCGGTGGCTGGTGGCGAGCAGCTCGAGGGCAATGTGGATGTTGCGCTGGATGCGATCACGCATCTGCCCAACAAAGGCTCCCCCTTCGCCGATGATCGTCGGCAGCATCGCCTGGATCAGGCTGCTGGACGACAGGTACATATCGTTGAGGATTTCGAGGCGATCGCCATAGTGCCGGTGTGCCGGCAGATTGCATGCGATCCAACCGAGCTTCATGTCCGGCAGGGCGAACATCTTGGAGATTCCGTTGAGCATGAAGACCGGAAGCTCGGGATGCAGCGTCGCGAATGGCGGTACGTGGCGGATGCCATGGCCGAACTCGGCGAAGACCTCGTCGCACACCACCGGTAGCTGGAGTGTCGTGAGCGCCGGCAGCGCCGCCCGCACCACCATACCGGTCGGATTGTGCGGCGAGATGACCAGCACCAGGCGCGTGCGCTCGTCGGCCTGGGCCCGCAGGCTCGCCGGGTCGATGCGCCAGCCACGACGCTCATCGAGCGCGTAGGGGCGAAGTTCGACCCGATGGATACTGGCGAGGTACTCGAGCAACGGATACCCGACTGCCGGGGTGAGTATGTTGTCGCCCGGATCGGTGAGCAACGCCAGCAGCAGGCCATACGCTTCGCTGGTGCTGGCGGTGATGGTGATCTGTTCGGGCGGAATGACGCAGGCGGGAATACGGTCGGCGTAGTATTGCGCGATCGCCGCGCGTGCCGCCGGCGCACCGCGCGGCTCGGGATCGTAGCGGCGCGTGGCCCAGTAGCGCCCGGCAGCACGTTCGAGCAGCTCGGCCGGGAAGATGTGCCCGTGATGCGTCGGATTGCTGCTGGTCAGATCGATGTAGCCGCCACGCACGAGCCGGCGCTGCCGGGCAAGTTCGATCGGGTTGGGCGTCAGATCGTCGCGCGCGAGAAAGCCGGTCATGCTGTCTTCCCTCTGCAACCCGCCGATGCGCGCTGCGCCGCCGATACGTCACCCTGTGCCCGACTCCACACACCACGGCATTATAGCGCAGCCCACACGAAGGTCACGGTGCCGGGCGTTCGCCCAGGCGCATGATGAAGAGCCGCTCGCCGAGCTCGAACGCGATGCTCCCGCGCGGCACCCGGGTCATTCGCCAGATGGCGAAATATTCGGATGTGGTGAACACCGATGACGGCGCGCACATCGAGTCCGGCACTCCGGTGCCGCCGGGTGTCCGGCAGTTGGGCGTATTGGTCACAAACGCCCGGTAGGTGACATCGCCAAACGTCAGCGACAGCGTCTGTGGCGTGACGACGCGCCGCTGGATCGCGAGGGCACCGACAGTCACTGTGAATGTGGCGATCAGCACGATGATCATGCTGCCGATCGCGGCACTCTGAAGCACTCGTCCGGGTGTCATCGTCCCCTCCTGCACGTGTGGCACGGCCGCCGTTGCGAGCCCGCAGGGTCGGCGTGTTGGTGGTGACGACGTATGCATCGCGGTGGCACGATCGGCACCGCCTGACCGCCTGGCGGTTGTTGCCCCTGCCGCCATCGCTGCCGCACCAGCCCGACATCACGGATACCCTGCAGACATTGTACCTGAAGTTGACGGGCGTTCCCGGATCGCCTATGATGTCGGCATGCGAATCGCGATCACCGGCGCCGCTGGCCAGCTCGGCCGTGCGCTGTGCGCCGCCCTACAGCCCGTGCACGACATCGTGCCCCTCGACCACGCGGCGCTCGAACTGAGTGATCCGACGAGTGTGTCGCGCATCGCCAACACCGGCGCCGATCTTGTCATTCACAGTGCCGCCTACACCAACGTCGACGGCTGTGCCCGCGATCCTGTACAGGCCTACCGGATCAACGGGCTGGGCACGCGCTACGTGGCACTCGGCTGCCAGCGCATCGGCGCGGCGCTGGTCTACATCAGCACCAACGAAGTCTTCGGCGGCGACGCCACGCAGCCATATCTGGAGTACGACACCACGGCACCGGTCAATCCCTACGGTGCCAGCAAGCTCATCGGCGAGCATGCAGTGCGCGAATGCCTCGCGGCGCATTACATCGTCCGCGTCGCGTGGTTATTCGGCGGCGAGCGCAATTTCGTCCGCACAGTGTTGCGGCTGGCCAGCGAGCGCCGCGAGCTGACGATGGTCGCCGACGAGATCGGCAGCCCGACCGCGACGCCGGACGCAGCGGCAGCAATCGCGCAGCTGATCGACACGGGCGTCTACGGTACGTATCACATCGTGAATGCCGGCCACTGCTCGCGCTTCGAACTTGCCCGTACGGTGCTCGATGGTGCCGGGCGACACGATGTCGTCGTACGCCCGATCGCGTTGGCCGATTACCCGCGGCCAGGCCGTGTGCCGCGATACACCCCACTGCGCAATCTCGCCGCTGCCGATCTCGGGATCACGTTGCGCGACTGGCGCGATGCGGTCGCCGAGGCGGTGCTGGCGCTGCGTTGAGGCTTCCGTGATGCGCGAGACTCTGTCGGTCGATGTGATCATCCCGAACTACAATGGTGCGGCCCATCTGCCGGCATGCCTCACGTCGCTGCAGCACCAGACGCGCGCCGGCGCGCGGATCACCGTCGTCGATGACGCCTCGACCGATGGCTCGGCAGCGGTGGTCGCGGCGTTCCCCGGTGTGCGCTGGCTGGCGTTGCCGCACAATCGTGGATTTGCCGCAGCGGCGAACGCGGCGATCGCCGCGACCGATGGCGATATCGTGGTGCTGCTCAACAACGACACCGAGGCGAGCGCGGGCTGGCTCGCTGCGCTGGTCGGCGCCCTCGAGTCCGATCCGACGGTGGCATTCGCCGCCAGCAAGCTGATGCTGTTCGACGAACGTGATCGCATTCATTCCGCCGGCGACACCTACCGCGCCGACGGCGTCCCGGGCAACCGTGGCGTCTGGCAACGCGACATCGGGCAATACGATGACCAGCCGGAGGTCTTCGGGCCGTGCGCCGGCGCAGCAGCCTACCGTCGCAGCGCGCTCACGGCGCTCGCCGAAGACGGTCAGATCTTCGACGAAGATCTCGTGATGTATTGCGAAGACGTCGATCTGAATCTGCGGGCGCGGCGCTATGGGCTGCGCACCCGCTTCGTGCCCGGGGCGGTGGTCTATCATCGGCTGAGCGCGACCGGCGGTGGGCAGCTGGCGAGTTACTACTGCGGCCGAAACTTCCTGCTGGTCTGGGCGAAGAACATGCCGGCGCCGCTGGCACGCCGACACTGGTGGCGCATGGTGCGCACCCAGGTGCGGCTGGCTGGCGAGGCGGCGTGGCACGGCCGCGAGCCGGCAGCGCGGGCGCGGCTGGCTGGTCAGCTGGCTGGCCTGCGGGCATTGCCGCGCTTCATCGCCAAGCGACGGCCGCTTGATGCTGCCGGCGTGTCGGCGCTGCAATGTGCGCTGCTCGACGACGCGGGGGGGGTGTCGTGATGCCGCACACCGGTGCGCCGCACCTCTCGATCGTCGTGCCGGTCTACAACGAGGCGCGGCGGCTGCCGCCATCGCTGGCGACCTTGCTGGCGTTCATCGCAACACTCCCATATGCCGCCGAGGTGATCATCGCCGACGATGGCAGCACCGACCCGACGGCGGCGCTGGTCGAGGCGTTGACGCCATCGCAGGGCCAGCTGCGGTTGCTGCGCCTGGCGCATCGTGGCAAGGGCTTTGCCGTACGCGCCGGTGTGCTGGCTGCGCGCGGCGAGTACGTGCTGGTGTGTGATGTCGATCTGGCGGTGCCGCTGGATGAGTGGCCCCGCCTGCGCCAGGCACTCGACGCCGGCTACGATGTCGCGATCGGCTCGCGCGAGGGTGCCGGTGCGCGCCGCGTGGGCGAGCCATGGCACCGCCATGCGATGGGCCGGGTGTTCAATGCCATCGTGCGTGTGCTGGTGGTCGGCCAATTCCAGGATACCCAGTGTGGGTTCAAGGCATTTCGCGGCGCCGCGGCGCGCGACCTGTTCGAGCGGGTACAGATTTATGGTGCCCATGCGCCA
>CAIQIY010000527.1 GCA_903871975.1 uncultured Chloroflexota bacterium
CGCCGCCGGCAGCACCGCGCACGCGATGCGGCGGTCATCGTCGCCGACCTGACGCCACGGGCGGCGCTGGCCGCGGCGCTGGGCCTCGCCGACGCGCCGCTGCCTCAGTCGTGATCCGCAAGCAGTTCGGCATCCGCAAGCAGTTCGCTGCCCGCGATGCCGAACACGCTGGCGTAGAACGCATGTTCGCAGCGCAGTGCGCGGGCGATGGTCGCAGCGCGGCGGAAGCCATGCCGTTCGCCGGGAAATGCGATGTATGTGCTGCGCACGCCGCAGGCGCGCAATGCCGCAACCAGGCGTTCTGTCTGGTCGGGTGGTACGATGGCGTCGTCGAGCCCCTGAAAGAAGATCACCGGCACACGCACGGCGGCGGCGTGGTAGAGCGGCGAGCGGGCACGGTAGCGCTCCGCGGCAGCCGGGTACGGGCCGATCAGCTGGTCGGTGTAGTGTGCCTCGTACTTGTGGGTGTCCTGCGCCAGCGCCGCCAAGTCGCTGATGCCGTAGAAACTCGCCCCGACATGAAACACGTCGGTGAACGTCAGTGCGCTGAGCGCAGTGAATCCACCGGCGCTGCCGCCAGAGATCGCCAGCCGCGCCGGGTCGACCAGCCCGGTGCGCACCAGCGCCCGGGCACCTGCGCAGGCATCGGCGACATCGGCGACACCCCAGGCGCCGTACAGCCGTTCGCGATAGGCGCGGCCGAAGCCGGTGCTGCCGGCGTAATTCACGTCGAGCACCGCGATGCCGCGCGTCGTCCAGTATTGAATGGCGAGGCGCAGGTGAGGTGTGCTGCAGATCGTCGGCCCGCCGTGGACCAGCACCAGCAGCGGCGGCCGGCTGTCGGCCGGGGCACGCCAGCCAGGCAGGTGTGGCCGATACAAGAATCCGTGGGCCATCACACCGTCGTCGCCGGCGAAGCTGAGTGGCTCGGCGTGGCTGATGCAAGCCCCATCGCAGGGCAACGGCGCCGGTGACCGCAGATACTCCCAGGCGCCTGTGTCGATGTCGAGCCGCGCGATGCCCGGCAGGCTGGTCGGCGTGCTCACGATCGCCCAGACGCTGCGGCCATATACGTGAACTTGGTCGATGGCGACCCACGGCGTCTCGAAACGCTGCAGCCCGCTGTCGGCGCCGATGCGGCCGACCGACCAGCGGCCGTGCTGCGTCCAGCTCGCGATGAGCGTACCATCGTCGGCCCAGCCATAATTCGACGGGCCCACGTTCCACAGCGGGGGCGCAAATTCGGCATCGTGCGGTGCCAACGGCGTCAGCCCCGCCGTCGACCAGCGGTACAGATTGAGCCAGCCGCTGCGCTCGGCCACCAGATGCAATGCGCCGTCCGGCGACCAGGCCGGTTGCGCGGCAGCGTCGCCGACGCCGCCGGCAATCTGGTGCGCGTCGTGTGGCTGGCCCGCATCGTCGAGCGCTGCCAACCAGACGGCCGCGGCGTCCCATGGCATGGATGGGTGGTGCCACGCCATCCAGGCCAGCTGATCGCCCGCCGGGCTCGGCCGCGGTGCCGCGTAGAAGTCGGCGCCGCTCACCAGCGTGGCCGGCACGCCACCCGCCAGCGGCAGCGCCGCGATGCAATGTTCGACGGAGCCGTCCGGTGCATGGATCTCGTGGACGAACAGCAGGCGCTGATGGAGCGGATCGACGACCAGGTCACCATACCGGGAGCGACTGGTGGTATCGGCCGGCGTGCAGGCCACCGGGGCCTGGCCCGGCGCGAGGCGATAGATCCGCTGGTCAGCATCGTTGACGAACCAGATCACACCATCGTGGACGGCATAGGCATTGCCGCCATATTCGTACAGCCGCGTCCGCACGCTGAACTCCGGCGGCGTTCGGTCGACCGGGGTGCTGCCGGGCTGGTGACACACCACCACGCCGCGCCCACCGTCATCGGGGCGGTTCTCGCACCAGTAGGCGGTCGTGCCATCGAGGCGCAGCTGCTCGAGGCGCACGCTGCCGGTCGCGACATGCTCGGCCGAAATCGGCGAGTGCCACGTGCCGTAGGGGGCTTGCTGCATCAATGTAGCCATTGCTCCATGCTCACGCGAGCGGCGCATGCTGCGCCGCTCGCCCCAGTCTCACGATCCACCAGGCAGCGCATCAGCGCATATGCCAGGCCACCTTGCGCACCCCGGTGATGATGTCGTCGAGGTCTTCCTCGGTGTAGAACGGCCCCACGCCGATGCCGACCGCGCGCCCCAGCAGGTCCTCGGTGCGCGGGCACATGCCCATCTCGTAGCGTACCGGCTCGGGGAAGGCTTCGCGGCAGTGAAACGGGCAACCGCCGGCGATCGTCCACTGGTTGAGGATCTGGCGTGCGGCATACACCGGCTGCCCGCCATACACTTTGGCTGCCGGCACCCCTTCGGCCTGCAGTGCCTGTACCAGCGCCGTCGCCTGTTCGGCATCAGCGGCGTACAGCAGCACGCCGAGCGCATGGCGATCGCGCTGTGGCACGCGTGGTGGCAGCGTCAGGCCCTCGACTCCGTCGAGTGCCGCGCGCACGATGCCGGTGTTGCGCTCAATGCGTTCGAGGATCGGCGCGAGCTTCGCCACCTGGCAGCCCAGAATCGCGCCAGTGATCTCGTTCATCCGCAGATTCTCGCCGATCACCGGCTGACCGCCATAATTGTCGCGCACGCCGGCGTGCGACGTCCAGAACTGGCCGCCCTGATCCGAGTAGATCGCCGCGCGACGAAAGACTTCGTCGTCGCTGGTGACCAGTGCGCCGCCCTCGCCACTGGTGATGTTCTTCTCGAGCTGAAAGCTGAAACAGCCGACATCGCCGATCGTGCCGACGGGCTGCTCGCCGTAGAAACTACCACACGACTGTGCGGCGTCCTCGATGACGCGCAGCCCATGGCGGCGCGCGAATGCCATGATCGGGCCCATGTCGGCACAAATGCCGTTGAGATGCACCGGCATGATCGCCCGCGTCCGCGGCGTCAGCCGCCGCTCGAGGTCTGCCGGGTCGAGTTGCATGTACTCATCGACCTCGACGAAGATCGGCCTGGCGCGCGACGCGACGATTGCACCGACCGACGCGATGAATGTGACCGCCGGTACCAGCACATCGTCGCCGGGGCCGATGCCCAACCCGGCCAGCCCGAGACGCAACGCGGCGGTGCCGCTGCTGGCGCCGAGGACATGCGGCACGCCGAGGAATGCGGCGAATCCCTGCTCGAAGGCTGCGACCTTGAAGAGCGGCCGCGGGCCGTAGTAGCGGAACAACGACTGGCTGTCGAGCACTTCGAGGACGGCCTGCTTCTCGTCGTCGCCGATCAGCGCGGCGCCCTTGTAGCGGTTGAGCGGCCGGCTCACGCTCGGCGTCCCTCCGGCGCTGGCCAACGGCGCCTGCCACGGCGGGGTTCCACTCGTCATCGTGTGTCTCCTGTCTAGTGCGACGTTCGTCGATTATAGCAGCATTTGAATCGCTGGCACTGCGATAGGCCCGCCACGCCGGCACGAATCAGCGGCTGCATGCCGCCGGTTGGAACGCGCGCGTGGTGCGGTACCGCCGCCGCTCGCTATCTTCATCGTTCAGGCGTTCTTTCGCAGCATACCCCGCGAACTGACCGAAGCCGCCGTCGTCGACGGTACCACGCCATTCGGCGCATTCTGGCGCGTGGTCATCCCGATATCCGGTCCAGCATTCGCGACGGTGACCATTCTTGAAGTTCTGGCTGCCTGGAATCAGTATGTTCTGGCACTGATCCTCATTCGTTCAC
>CAIQIY010000528.1 GCA_903871975.1 uncultured Chloroflexota bacterium
CTCGATGCCATCGCCGCCACGCACCAGATCACGAAAGCGCGTGCGCCCCTCGAGCGGCACCTTGAGGCGCACCGTGTACGGTGCACCGCTCGCCTCGCGGGCCGCTGTCTGCTCGGCGGTCCAATCGCGTTCGGGGCCACGGTAGCGGAACGGCCGGCGCTCGGCGTCGGCCTGCGCGCGCGCCTGGCTGAGCTCGTCTTCGCTGACGAACGACTTGTAGGCGTGACCACTGGCCAGCAGGCGTTCGACGAACGGACGATAGATCCCCGCCGCATGGCGCTCCGACTGGACGTAGGGACCGTGCGGCCCACCGATGTCGGGGCCTTCGTCCCAGGTGATGCCGACCCAGCGCAACGATGCCATGAGGTCGTCGGCGGCGCCGGCGACCGAACGCTTCTCGTCGGTGTCTTCGACGCGCAGAATGAACGTGCCGCCGTGATGCCGGGCGAAGAGCCAGTTGAACAACGCGGTACGCACGCCGCCGATGTGCAGATATCCCGTCGGGCTTGGCGCGAAACGCACCCGGACTGAGCCGCTCATGATACCCCTATGCTGATTGCAGGACCCTGGTTCGCCGGCTGATGGGCACGCCAGTATAGCACGGCAGCAGGTGGCCGCGCGCAGAACCGGGATCATGGGATCATCGGCATGGTGCGCGGCCCCTGATGCGCCGGCAACGCGGTTGCGATGCAGCCGGGGCTGGCGGCGCGCAGCAGGCCATCCTCACTCCGGTGGTATGAGCGTGGGGCGTTGCGGGGCGCCAGGGTGCGCGGGCCGTCGGTGCCCTGCGCCACATGCGGCGGCGAATCATCGGTCGCGCGCGTGGCACGTGTGCATCGGTCGTCGCTGATCCGCGATCACGATGGCGCCATCCGCATGCCGGTGAATGTGTTGACAGGAATCCGGCCGGCGAGTAGAATATGACTGTGTGCAGAATTTCACGCACACCATGGTACGTCACAAGGAGCAGACATGAATTCCCGTACGCGCTTGTGGGTCGGTGGTCTTCTGGTCGCTGGTGCGTTGCTCATCGCCGCATGCGGCGGCGGCGGCAGTTCGGGTGGTGACTCAAGCGGCGGATTGACCGTCTCGAGCGATGGCGAGAACCTGGCATACAAGCCGGCGAGCCTGTCGGTGGCTGCGGGGTCGAGCGTTTCGCTCACGTTCGTCAACGAGTCGGCCGCGCAGCAGCACAACTGGGTGCTCGTCGCCGGCGGCGACGACGTCGCGATGGCAGTCGACGAGGCGGCGCTCGACGTCGGCCCGCCGAACTATGTCCCGCAGGGCGATGCCAACATCGTCGCAGCGACCGACATGCTGGCCCCGGGCGGCAAGGCGACCATCACGTTCACCGCGCCGGCAGCCGGCACATACGTCTTCCTGTGCACCTACCCGGCGCACTACGCCGGCGGCATGAAGGGCACGCTGACCGTCAACTGATCAGGTTCCCCATGGTGCGGTCACCCCGCGGAGCCCCGTCGCAATGCGGCGGGGCTCAATCGTCCCAGGAGCATCACCATGCCGACGGAACGCCTGGACCTTGCGGACGCGCGCTGCCGGGAGTTCACTGCGCACATCGTCGATCGACGCCCGACGCCGGCGGGCCCGGCGGTCGCACTTGATCGCAGCGCCTTCTATCCCGAAGGGGGCGGTCAGCCGGGCGACCGCGGCACGCTCGCTGGTGTGGCAGTCCTCGATGTACACCTCGAAGCGGGGGTTGTGTGGCATACCCTGGCGGCACCGCTCGAGTCCGTCGACGAGGTATCCGGCATCATCGACGGCCCGCGCCGGCTAGACCACATGCAGCAGCATTGCGGGCAGCACCTGCTGTCGGCCGCCTTCGAGCGCGAACTCGGGCTGCGCACCGTCAGCTTCCACCTGGGCAGCGCTGCAGTCACCATCGATCTGGCGGCCGCAGCCCTGGATCGCGAACAGGTGTACGCCGTCGAGGACGTGGTACAGCACGTGATCAGCGAAGCTCGGCCGATCCACGCACGGTTTGTTTCGGACGACGAGCTGACGACGATCGCGTTGCGCAAGCCGCCGACGGTCGCCGGCCCGATCCGGGTGGTCAGCATCGCCGATTTCGATCACTCGGCGTGTGGCGGAACGCACCCGCAGCACACTGCCGAGGTCGGGGCGTGTCTGGTGCGGCGCTGGGAGCGTCGCGGCGACGTGGTACGCGTCGAGTTTCTGTGTGGTGGGCGGGCGCGGGCGGCGCTGCGTCGCGATCACGAGCTGGTGCGCCGCAGTGCCGGGCGGCTGAGC
>CAIQIY010000529.1 GCA_903871975.1 uncultured Chloroflexota bacterium
GGTGCTGCCGGTGCTGCCGGTGCTGCCGGTGCTGGTCGTGGGCGGCGCCCCTCGGCGCGGCGTGCCGGTGGTGGTGGAATGTCGAGCGCACGCCGGGTTGCGGCACGGGCATCGACGACCGTCGGCACCGGTGGCAGCGACGGCGGCTGGCGCATCCAGTCGGGTACTGGCGCAGCAGCAGCCTGTGCGGGCGCCGGTGCTGCTGCCGGCTCGGCAGGTGCGGCCTGCGCTGCCGCACGTGCCGCCTGATCACTCAGGGCAGCCCATCCGGCGACGGTAGCACTCAAGGCTGTTGCCGTGATGACGTGGGTGATCGCATCGCCACCGCGGGCTCGTGAAGTCTTCATGGAACATGCTCCTGCTGGATCAGATATCAGCATCGTCGGTCAATCGCGTGGTCAGTCGTCGCCCTCATCGTCGTCGTCGCCGTGCTCGTCATGCTCATCATCGTCATCGCCGTGTCCGTGTGGGCGTTCATCATGCTCATCATCGTCATCACGATGCCCGTCATCGCCGCCGCCTGGCCGGGTAACCTCGATGGCGGCGATCAGGCCGCTCGCGGCGTCGACGGTGACGCGAGTGCGATCTGCCAACCGGACCACGTAGAACTGGCCGCGGCCATCGCTCCACGGATCGACACCGACGATCTGGCCACCACCGAGGTAGGCGAGTGCGGCCTGTGCCGCCTGTTCGGCATTGATCGAACCAGTCGTCGCTGGCACTGCCGTCGGCTGGGGCACGCCGTTGTACAACACGGCGCCCGTCAGTGCATCGACGTACATCAGGCCGACATCGAGGCGCAGCTCCCAGGCCGGTGTCCCCTCGTAGCGCACCAGCTCGGCCGGCGCCTGCAGCCGCCCGGTGGGAGCAAGCGCGCCGATGGCGGCAAGTGCCTGCTCGGCGGGAATCCATGCCGGGGCTGCCGTCGCGGTGGGTGCTGGCGGCATGGGCGCCGGCACTGGCGCGGCAGGCTGCTGTGCGGCAGGTTGCTGTGCGGCACGGTCCACCGCATCATCCGCCTCGGCGATCGCCGCGTCGCGCTCGTCGACCAACGCACCGACCTGGGCAGCCATGCGCTGCTGGTCGCGCTCGGCCTGTGCTACCGCGTCGTTCGCGCGCCGGATCTCGTCATTCGCCTGGCGCAGCCTGGCATTGGCTTCGTCGAGTGCCGCGCGGTATGCAGCCTCGCGCTCACGCACCACCGCCTCGATGGTCGGATCGCTCGCTGCCGCCGTCGGTTGTGCCTCGCTCGCTGCCGCCGTCGGGCTCGCCGCAGGCGCAAGACTGGCTGTCAGGGTGGTGGAATTGATGATGCCGGCTACCAGCACCACGACGAAGATCATCATGCCGGTTGCCAACACCAGTGCGAGTCGCTGATTCATTGTGTAGCCCCCTCTTCATGCGTTCGCCAATCACCGCTGGCGTTGCTCGCAGTATCGGCCTCCAGCATTGGAACCTGATTGGCCCCACACGCCAATCCTCCCACACAGTGTTGAAGAACCTGTGAAGATTTCATGCCCGTCGTGTTGCTGCGTGGCCATTGAACGCCGCGAGCGCCAAGACCCCTTCGTGTCTCCGTGTCCCTGCGCCCCGTCGTGTCCCTGCGCCCCGTCGTGTCCCTGCGCCCCGTCGTGTCCCTGCGCCCCGTCGTGTCCCTGCGCCCCGTCGTGTCGCTGATCACGCCAACGCCGTACCCCATCCAACGTACTTCATTCGGGTTACATGCCTGGCACGTTCTGTCAAAATCTCTCAACAGCGCGATACCGGCGCAGCGAGGTTGACAACCCGGGGCAGGCAGTGGATGATCCAGGCGTAGTGCGAACGATACGTTGGCCGGCGCCGCACGATGCCTGGATCGACCAATCATGACACGTGCAGTCATTGTGGCAAATGCCCCGGGAGTCGAATGGCCAGCGCTGGCGGCGCTCCTGCCCGGTGCACTGGTCGTCGCCGCCGACGGTGGCGCCCGTGCATTTCTGGGTCGCGAACGCGCGCCCGATGTCATCGTGGGCGATGGCGACTCGCTCGGCCCCGAAGAACTCGCCGCACTCGCCGCAGCCGGCGCCCGGGTCGTCGCCCATCCGCGCGACAAAGACGAAACCGACCTCGAGCTGGCGCTGGCATGGGTCGTGGCACACGGCGTGACCGAGTGCGATGTCGTCGGTGCGCTCGGCGGGCGCTGGGACCACTCGCTGGCCAATGTGCTGGTGTGTGCTGGCGAGCGATTCGCCGCCTGCTGCATTCGCGTGCATGCACCGGGCGAGACGCTCTACCTCGTGCGTGGCGCGGTGACCCTCGACGAATCGCGCGGCACGACGGTCTCGCTGATCCCCTTGACGGCGGTGGTGACCGGGGTGACGACGCGCGGCCTGCGCTACGAGCTCGCGGCAGCGACGCTGTATCGTGATCAGGGCCGCGGCCTGAGCAATGTGCTGCTCGCACCACCTGCGTCGGTCACGCTGGAGCATGGGGTGCTGCTGGTCTGCCTGCATCACGATGATGGCGCGCATCAGTGGCGCAATCCGTTGCCGCATGTCGCTGCACTGCCCGAACGCCCCGGTGCCAGCCATGATGGCACCGCTGCATCATCCCGCTGATTCCCCCCGTTCTGCCGTCCATTTCAAAGTTTCATAAGGACCGTAATGTTTGATTGACCGGTTTTTTGATGGCGCGGCGTACCATCGGACGACCGCATGGGGCTCAGCGGCGTGGTACGTGCAGCACGTGGCGGCCGGCGACGAACACATCGCGGACGACCGCATGCGGCAGGCGGTCGACGAGCACGATGTCGGCGTGCAGGCCCGGTGCGAGCCGGATTGGCGCTCACCAGCGCGACTGCGGCGGGCAGTGA
>CAIQIY010000530.1 GCA_903871975.1 uncultured Chloroflexota bacterium
CGGCCCGCGCCATGTTCACCGGCGCAAACACCAGATAGGTGGTGATCAGCGCCGCGAAGAACAGCGATTCCGAGCCGATGAACGTCCAGACACCCAGTTTGCGGCTATCGACGCCCAGCGAACCGACATTGGCGGTGCCGATCCGGCCCGAGTGCGATGAATGTGCCATGGTCGGGCCTCCTCAGTGCGCCGCGTAGGGCGAATCCTTGTGGGAATCGCGTACCCAGCCGACGATCGCCAACGCCACCAGCGCCAGACCCGCGATCGCCAGCGAGATCGACAGCGGCGGGATGGAGCTGTACAGGATGCCGAAGAACAGCGTCGTCAGGCCAACGCCCAGAATGAGCGGATTGTAGGTCGGTGACGGCAGGTGGATCGCCGGTTGTTCGAACCCGGCCAGCAGGGGATCCGGTGCCGCCGCGCCGTGATCGTCGCCGGCATGCTCGGGATACTTGTGATCCCATAGCGGGCGACGGCTCTGCACGACCGGGATTTGATCGAAGTTGTGCACGGGCGGCGGCGACGACACCGACCACTCGAGCGTCGCGGCATCCCATGGGTCGTTGCCCGCCGGCGCACCACGGCGCAGGCTCACCATCAGGTTCCACAGGAACAGCAGCACCGATGCCGCCATCAGGAACGAACCCACCGTCGCCACGAGGTTCCACAGGTCCCAGCCCATGCCGGACTCGTAGGTGTAGATGCGGCGTGGCATGCCGTCGGTGCCGATGATGTGCATCGGGAAGAACGTCACGTTGAAGCTGATCATCATCAGCCAGAACTGCACCTTGCCGAGGCGCTCGTCGAGCATGCGGCCACTGACTTTGGGGAACCAGTAGAAGATGCCGGCGAACAGCCCCAGGATCGAGCCGCCGAACAGCACATAGTGCAGGTGCGCCACGACGTAGTACGAATCCGTCTGCTGCAGGTCGACCGGTGGCGATGCCAGCGTGATGCCGCTCAGCCCACCGATGATGAACATGGCGATGAAGCCGATCGAGTAGAGCATCGAGGTCGTCAGCGTCAACGCACCATCGTACATCGTCGCGATCCAGTTGAAGATCTTGACGCCGGTCGGCACGGCGATCAGGAAGCTGGCGCCGGCGAAGAACGCGTTCGCCAGCGGGCCGAGCCCGACGCCGAACATGTGGTGCGCCCACACCAGGAAGCCCAGGAAGCCGATCGCCACGCCCGAGAATGCCACGAACGCATAGCCGAAGATCGGCTTGCGCGAGAAGGTCGGCAGCGTCTCGGAGACGATGCCCATCACCGGCAGGATGAGGATGTATACCTCGGGATGGCCGAAGAACCAGAACAGGTGCTGCCACAGCACGGCATCACCACCCTGGCTCGGGACGAAGAAGCGCGTGCCGAAGTGTCGGTCGAACAGCAGCTCGATCTGCGCGACGGTGAGCGCCGGGAACGCGAAGACCAGGATGAAGGCGACGACCAGCTGCATCCAGACGAACAGCGGCATGCGATTGAGGCTCAGGCCCGGCGCGCGCATGTTCAGGATGGTCACGATGAAGTTCAACGCACCGGCGATCGAGGCGACACCGGTGAGCAGCAGCCCCAGGATCCAGTAGTCGACGCCGAAGGTCGGCGAGTAGGGCTTCTGCGTCAGCGGCGCATAGGCGAACCAGCCCATGTTTGGCGCACCGCCGGCGAAGAAGCTGAAATACAGCATCAGCCCACCGAGGATGAACAACCAGACGCTCATCGCGTTCAGCCGGGGGAATGCCATGTCGCGTGCGCCGATCATCAGCGGCACGATGTAGTTGCCCAACCCCACGTTCATCGGCATCACCGCCAGGAAGATCATGGTGGTGCCGTGCATCGTGAACAGCTGGTTGTAGAAATCCGGCGTCAGAAAGGTGTTCTCGGGCGTGCCGAGCTGCACGCGCATCAGCAGCGCTTCGATGCCGCCGATGATGAAGAATACAAACGCCGCGAGCATGTAAATGATGCCGATGCGCTTGTGATCGACCGTGCTCAGCCAGCCTGCCAGGCCGGCCGGGACGTGGGTCGCCGGCGGCGCGCTGGCATGTCCGACGTGGCCCTGAGCGATTGCCATGGACTCCTCCTGCTATCTCGCCGGCGGCGACGCAATGCTGACTTTCATGCTGTCGAGATATGCCACCAGGTCTTTGATGTCCTGATCGGTCAGATTGGCTGCGATCCAGTCGCGGGTGAGGACACGGCTCATCAGGTTGCCTGGCTTGAGTTCGTAGCCGTGCTTCAGCCAGCGCTCCAGGTTCTCGGGGCTGTACGGCATGATGCCGGCGGCGATCGTCTGCCGGCTGCCGTAGTAGCTCAGGTTGGGCCCGACGATGCCCTTGGCGCCGGTGCCGTCGATCACGTGGCAGGTGATGCACAGGTTGCGCGCGTTGAGGAACAGCTCCTTGCCGCGGTTCGGATCACCGCCGAGGACGCCGTTCCCGCCGATGACCGGCGCGACGCGATGCTGCGCTACCCAGCTGTCGTATTCGGCCTGCTCGAGCGCGATCACCCGGAACCGCATCAGCGCGTGGGCCTCGCCGCAGAACTCGGCACACACGGCACGATAGATGCCCGCCTGCTCGGCGGTGAAGGTCAGGTAGTTGATCTTCCCGGGGATCATGTAGGTCTTGCCGGCGAGTTTCGGCACCCAGAAGTTGTGCATCACATCGGCGGCCTCGAGCTGCACCGTGACCGGCCGGCCGACGGGGATGTACAGGTCGCTGGCGGTCACCAGGTCGGCACGCTTGGGGCACTCCTTCGGGTCAGACTTGGTGCAGTCCGCCGGGTCAAGCTCGGCGCCTTGCTCCGGGTAGCGAAACTCGAACCACCACTGGTGGCCAATCGCCCGCACCTGCAGTGCATCGGCAGGCATCTGCGAATTGGCCGCCTGCGTGCGGAACGTGAGGACCGAGATGATGACGACGATCAGCGCCGGCGCGATCGTCCACATGATTTCGACCTTGGTGTTGCCGTGCACCTGGCGGGGCATCGTGCCGGCAGCCCGCCGCCGATAGCGCAGGACGGTGTAGATCAATGCACCTTCGACGACCAGAAATACTGCGAGTGCCATCCATGCGATGGGTACCAGCAATTCGTAGATGCGCCGCGCGTGGTCGCCGTAGGTGTCGAGCGTGGAAGCCGGCAACGTGCTGCAGCCTGCCAGGGCGAGCGCGCCGAACGCCAGGGCGGCGAACAGCATCCCGCGCACTGATGGCCGGTGTCGTGTCCCCATGTGGTCTCCTAATCCCTCTGTGCACCATGCCGCCCCGCCTCGCTGGCGCTGGCCGGGCTGCGCGGCAACTCTGCATCCGAACGTTGGCACCGGGTTGGCGGCGCCGTGGTGATGTCGGGGGTTCTGGATCATCGTCGGGGTCTGCTATGCGAGGCCCGGCACCGCTGGCCGGGCGAACGTCGCCGGTCGTGTGCAATAGTTCACACAGTCATTATACGGCAAAGCCTATGACCGTCAACTGCGAACAGGAGTTGTTCAATCGCTGTGCACGGCATCGACAGGCAGTCCACGATCGGTGGTGGTGGTATGATGGGCTGGCGGCCATGACGAGCAATGAAGGGGAAGGGGGACGAGATGACACACCGCGACACCATCCTGACCGCACTACGGCGCGAACTCGACGCAGTGGAGCGTGCGCTGGTCGTGATGCACGAGACGCCAGACGGCACGGCGCGGGTGTTGCTCAGCCACGAGCGCATCGTGACGCTGCTCGGCGAGGCCCAACACCAGGGATACGACGTCGCTGCCGAGGCCAATCGGGTCGATTTCCTGACACGGCAACTGCATGGGCGTGCCGAGCGTGTTGTGGCGCTCGTCGAGCGCCATGGCAGCGAGCAGGTCGCGGCATTGCCGGTGTGGCACGCGATCGTCGCACTCGCCGCCGAGCGGCGCACAACCCGGCGCCGACGCCTGATGCTGATCGTCGGTGGCATCGTGGCGCTGGCGGTGCTGATCTTCGGCGTGCTGCCGGCAGTCTTCCCGCCGACCCCGACCGCCGACACGAGCGCGCTGTCGCGGCTGGTGCTCGAGGGCGATCTGACGGTGGCGCTGGAACGCGCACGCGACGAAGCGGCGGCGTATCCCGCCGACCGCGATGCGGCGCTGTGGGTCGCGGCGCTCGAACAGGCCCAGGGTATCGGCGATCCGGCGACGCGCTGGGAGCGCGCGCGTGCCCTCGAGCCGGATGACGCTGCCTTCCTGTTCAATCGTGCCAATATCCTGCTGCAGCTGAACCTGATCGACGACGCCGAGGCCGACGGTCGGCGCCTGGCCGAGCTGCCGGCAGTCGCGGCATTCGGCTGGCTGATCATCGGCGGCGCCGCCGAGCAACGGGGCGATGCCGCTGCAGCCGAGGTGGCGTTCACGCGGGCCGCCGAACTCGCCGAGGCGGCGGGCGATGCCGAGACCCAGGCGCTGGCGCGCGTGCGGCTGGGGCTGCTGCTGCAGACACTGCCGCCGGTCGTTGCGCCGACGCCGACGCCATGAGGTCGCTGCGCCGCCGTCGTGACACCACGGCGCGCGCGCAGTCGGCACACCATACGGCGCGCGACGAACCGATGGCGTAGACATCGCGCTCGAAATGGGCCGAGCCACAGTACTCGCAACGTCCGGCCGCCCGCCGCCATGCCGCCCGGTCGAATTGCGGCCAGTGGGTGTCGAGCAACAGGTGCAGCAGCATGCCGGCGACGAACGGGCGGGCGCGTGGCACACCGGCCGCCAGCAGGAGCCAGAGCGGTACCGCCAGCCACGGCCAGTGCAACCACGATCGCAACGAACCGAAGCGCGGTCGGGTGTCGCCTGGCTGGGGTGGGTGATTCCGGTACCGGTCGTAGCGCCAGGCACCGAGCGGGCTCCAGTCGCCGCTGCGCCAGGCGTAGAGCACGTAGTGGTCCAGATCGAGCAGCACTGCACCGGCAATGCACGTCAGCGCTGCCGCTCGGTCGCGTCGGTGGCGGATGAGTGCCAGCAGCGCGCCCGCTGCCAGATGTTCATGAAATCGCATCGCGTCTCGTATGCCTCATGGTTGTGTTTCGGTTTAGAATGCACCCGCGTCAGCTGCTGTTGATCGAGGAGGATCACATGCTCGCACCCGACGCCGCCACGGCGGCGCAGATCGCCCGGGCACGCACGGTCGGCGGCGTGCCACACACACAACCCGTGACAACCTGGGCCAGCATCGATGCGCTGCTGATGCAGCGTGCCGCCGCCACGCCCGAGCGCGAACTGCTCACATTCATCGACGATGACGACCGGCGCAGCAGCCAGACCTACGCCGCCTTCGCCGATCGAGTGGCCCGTGCGGCGACGCTGCTGGCCGAGCACGGCATCGGCCATGGCGACCGGGTCGCGACGCTGGCCCACAATCACCCCGACACGCTCCTGATCTATTTCGCCTGCTGGCGCCTCGGCGCGACGGTAGCCCCCCAGAACGCCGGCGAGGACGATGCCCGCATCAGCTTCATTCTGGGCAATGCCGGTGCGCGCCTGCTGGTCACGATGCCGGCATCCGAGGGGCGTGCCGCCGCGCTGTGTGCCGCATTGCCGCACGACTGCCCGGTGTTGCTGCTCGACGATGCGTTTCACGCGCGCCTCGCCGCCACTGTGCCACAGATGCCGGCGAACGCCCCCACGCTCGATGACGAGTGCCTGCTGGTCTACACATCGGGCACCACCGGCGCGCCGAAAGGTGTCCAGCTGAGCCACTACAACCTGCTGGCCGATGCACATGCCATCGCCGAATGGCAGCGGATCGACGACACGCAGCGGATGATGACGATTCTGCCCATCCATCACGTGAACGGCATCGTCGTGACGACGATCACCCCATTATACGCCGGTGCCAGCATCGTGCTCAACCGCTCGTTCCGCGCCAGCCGCTTCTGGCAGCGCATCGTCGACGAGCGCGTCACGATCGTCAGCGTCGTGCCGACGATCCTGCAATTCCTCTGCGAGGCGCCACACCAACCGGACCGCACGCGGCTGGCGCTGCGGCACATCATCTGCGGCGCCGGAACGTTGGCGGTCGCGCTGGCCGAACGCTTCGAGGCGCAATTCGACGTGCCGATTCTGCACGGTTACGGCTTGTCGGAGACGACGTGCTATTCGTGCTTTCTGCCACTCGATCTCACGCCGGCCGAGCATCGCGCGTGGCTGGTCGATCACGGCTACCCATCGATCGGGGTACCGATCGCCATCAACGAGATGGCCATCCACGATCCGGCGGGCGCGGTGCTTCCCGACGGCGAGCGCGGCGAAATCGTCATTCGCGGGCATAATGTCATGATGGGCTACTTTCAGCGCCCCGACGCCAACGCCGAGGCGTTTCGCCACGGCTGGTTTCGCAGCGGCGACGAGGGGTTCATCCGGCGCGATGCGGGCGGGCGGCCGTTCTTCTTCATCACCGGGCGGCTCAAGGAGCTGATCAACCGCGGCGGGGTCAAGTACAGTCCGTTCGAGATCGAGGAAGTCCTCGGGCGCATCCCGGGCGTGCGCGTCGGGCTGGCGGTGGCATTCGACAACGTGTATTATGGCGAAGAGGTCGGCGCGTACATCGTCGCCGCCGATGGCGTGACACTCGACGAGGCGGCAGTGCTGGCAGCGTGCCGCGCGGCGATGCCGTTCGGCAAATGCCCCAAGGTGGTCATCTTCGGCACCGAGATCCCGGTGACCTCGACCGGCAAATACCAGCGGCTGCGTCTCAAGGTGCACTTCGCCGCCTGGGAGCATGCCCAGTTCCGCGAGTGAGTGATGCTGCGTGTGCTGCTGCTCCAGCTGCCGGTTCCGGCGAATCCGGCACTGAACACCCCGTTGGCGGCCGGCTATCTGGCGGCGCATGCGCGGGCCAGGCTACCCGCCGATGCCGTGGCGCTCGAGATTCTGCCGCGCGCCATCGCCGACCACGCCGGCGACGCGGCGCTGGTGGCGCAGATCGTCGCGCGGGCACCCGACGTGCTGGGCATGTCGTTGTACACCTGGAACAGCACGCGCTCGCTGGCGATCGCCGCGCGGGTGCGCAGTGCGCTGCCCGACGTGCGCATCGTCGTCGGCGGTCCGGAGGTCCAGCGCGACAACCCCTGGGTCCTGTGGCATGCCGCCGTCGATGTCGCGGTCCTCGGCGAAGGCGAACACACCTTCGCCGAACTGCTCGATGGCTGGACTCGGCAGCGCACGGTGCCGGAGATCGCCGGGATCGCCTACCGACACGATGGCGTTCAGGTCATCACGGCACCACGGCCGGCGATCGATGACCTCGCCGCGATCCCGTCGCCGTATCTGGATGGGTGGCTCGAGGTGCCGCCCGATGGCCTGCAGCTGGTCGAGATCTCGCGCTGGTGCCCCTATGCCTGCAGCTTCTGCCTGTATGGCCGCGATGCCGGCGTGAAACTGCGCAACCGCATGTTCTCGCTCGAGCGCGTGTTGGCCGAGATCGCCTGGGGGCGGCAGCGGGGTGTGCGGCACGTCCATGTGGTCGAGGCCAATCTCAACCTGGTGCCGCTGTTCCGTGGCCTGATGCAGGCGCTGGCGGTCACCAACGCCGACCGCCGGCAGGCGTTCTATGCCGAGCTGCGCGGCGAGCACCTCGACGACGAGGTGGTCGCGCTGCTGGCGGCAGCGAATGTGAGCACCGTCGAGGTGGGGCTGCAGAGCGCCAACCCCGCAGCGCTCCGCGCGGTGGCTCGTCGCACCGACCTGGTGCGCTGGGCGGCGGGGACGCGCCGCTTGCGCGCGGCCGGCATCGCGGTGCTGCTCGATGTGATCCTCGGCTTGCCGGCCGATGATGCAGCCGGAGTTGCGCAGACGTTGCGCTTCATCGAGGATGAGGCGCTGGGTGAGTACGAGGTGTTCATGCTGCAGGTGCTGCCAGGTACGGCGCTGCGGGCCGAGGCTGCCCGCTATGGCATCGTGGCGCAATCACGGCCGCCGTATTTTGTCCTGGGTACCGATCGCCTCGATTATGCCGGGCTGCGCGCCTTGCGCCACGAGCTGCGATTGCGCAGCGGCATCGATCCGGCGTTCGTCGAGGGATTGCCAGCCCCTCACGCGGACGCATTGGCTGCCGACGCCGCCTGGCGCTGGGCGCCGGGTGATGCGCTCACGAGCGCCAGCCACGTCGATTGTGTGCTCGAGCACGCCGGGTTCGCCGATGCCGATGCGGCGCTCACCGCCTGGATCGCCGCCAATCCGGCCGGCCTGCTCGACCTGTATCTGGTCGGTGAACCACCCGATGTGGCATGGCTCCGTCGTTGGCGTGCCGGGCTACCCCATAGCCCGGGCTACCTCGATGGGGTGGCGGTGTATCAATCGGATGAACCCACCGACACGGGCGTGCGCGTCAGCCCGCGGCTCTGGCTGGTGGTGCCCTGGGAATGCGCGATCGAGCCGTCGGACTACTCCGGCGTCGCGGCGATCATCTGGCATGTGGAGCTGGACACGCCGGACCTGCCGACGAGCGCGTGGCGTGGCGCCGGCGGCGCGGGCCTGCTGCTGACCTGCGGCGCTTCGCTCGGTGCCGCGGCGTTCGCCGACGCGGTAGCCGGGGCGCGCACGTGGGCAGCAGCGGTCGGTGTCATGATCTGGGTGTAGCCCATCGGCGCGATGCGTTCACGGCGCCGGCACGATCACGCGGAATCCGTGATTGCCATCATCGATGCCGACGTCGTACCGCGCGCTGCAGGCCACGAAGGCCGGGCTGCTGCGGTAGTCGCCATGCGTCGACGCTGCCATCGTCGGGCTCGCCCACTCCCAGGCGTTGCCGGCCATGTCGCGCGTGCCGAATGGCCCGGTGCCGCGCGTAGAGCTGCCGACTGGTGTCGTGCGCCCCACGGCGTCGCCGAACTTGGCGAGCGCGGGATCGGCGAATGCCGCAGGCGCGCCCAGTAGGCCACAGGCATCGGCGACGACACATCGCGTAGCGTGCGCGCCTCAGTCGCGCATGGCAGCGCGTCGGCAGCATCGTGCGATGCTGGAACCCGTGCCACACGGGTAGCGGGGAAACGGCGGTGGCATGCGCACGGCACGAACGGACCCGGTGGCGGGCCGTGCAGCATGGTCGCATGGTGTCACGTGCCCCCGGCGACAGACACGCCGGCAGGGGCCGGCGGACCGTGGCGACCAGTTGCTGCGTGATTGTGCCGGGTGACCACACGAAGCCGACCTGCGGTTGGTCAACGCGTGCGCCGCGCCTGTGATAGGATTAGGATGCGGTACATCGGTCGTGATCAGCCGGCATGAACGCCGGCCAGCAGTGGGGCAGTGCGATGCGTATCTGGCGACACATGGGATGGCTGCTGCGCGGCGCGCTGGCGGCACTGCTCGCAGGGATGGCGCTGCATGGCGCATCATGGCCGGTTCAGGCGGCACCTCCGGCGTCGATCGCGCCACTCATCACGGGCGGCGCCGGCGCGATCGACGGCGAGTACCTGGTCATCCTGCGCGACAGCGCGCCACACGACGCACGCCGCGCGTCCGACGCCATCGGCGCCGTAGCGCGCCGTCTCGGGCTGCTGCCGAGCCAGCGCTTCACCAGCGCGCTCGCCGGCTTCGCCGCGCCGCTCAATGCCGCCGCGCTGGCCGCCGTCCGGCGCGATCCCTCAGTCGCGTTTGTCGAGCAGAACCAGCGCATCCGGTTGAGCGCCACGCGCACCAATCCGCCGTGGGGGCTCGACCGGATCGACCAGCGGGCGTTGCCACTCGACGGGCGTTACACCGACACCACGACGGGCGCCGGCGTGACGGCCTACGTGATCGACACCGGCATCCGCGCCACCCATCGGCAATTCGCCGGTCGCGTCGGTACCGGCTTCGATGCCATCGACGGCGGGACGCCCGATGATTGCCAGGGCCACGGCAGCCACGTCGCCGGCACCATCGGCGGCAGCAGCTACGGTGTCGCCAGCGGCGTCACGCTGGTCGGCGTGCGCGTGCTCGACTGCAGCGGCAGTGGCTCGACCGCGACCGTCGTGGCTGGCATCGACTGGGTCACCGCCAACCGGCGCCTGCCGGCAGTCGCCAACATGAGCCTCGGCGGTGGGCCATCCCCCAGCATCGACCGCGCCATCGAGCGTTCGGTCGCCGCCGGCATCACCTACGTGGTGGCGGCCGGCAACGAGGACGCCGACGCATGCCTCGGCTCGCCGTCGCGCGTCGGCGTCGCCGTCACCGTCGGCGCCACCGGCCGCGACGATGCACGCGCGTCGTTCTCCAACCGGGGCAGCTGCCTCGATGTCTTCGCGCCGGGGGTCGATGTCCTGTCGGCGGCGCACACCAGCGACACGGCCACCGCCACCATGTCGGGCACCTCGATGGCGGCACCACACGTCGCCGGCGTGATCGCCCGCTTCCTCGAGCAACGGCCCGGTGCGACGCCCCAGCAGGCCGCGCTGGCAGTCACGATGTTCGCGACGCGCAACGTCGTCGGCAATCCGGGCAACGAATCACCCAATCGCCTGCTGTTCGCGACGCTGGGCGATCCGGGCAATCCGACGCCGTTGCCGACGTCGACGCCAGCGCCGCCGCCGCCGGTGTACGATGCCATCGCGAGCGCGCGCCTGGTGTCCAGCCTGCCGTTCGTCGATGGTGTCTCGGCCGAGCAGGCGACCACCGCCGCCAACGATCCGACGATCCCGTGCCTGGCCGACCGGCAGGCGAGCGCCTCGCTGTGGTACCGCATGGTCCTCGACACGACGCGTCGGGTGACGATCACCACGGCGGGCAGCGACTACGACACGGTTCTGGCGCTGTATCGCGGCACGCCCGGGGCGTTGACTGCCATCGGCTGCAACGATGATGGCGGTGGTGGAGTCACGTCGCTGGTGCAGCGTACGCTCGATCCGGGCAGCTACTACGTGCTGGCGGGTGCGTATCCCGACGCCGGTGCCGGCACGCTGCGGCTCGCGATCGACGGCGCGACGTTCGTGCCGACCAGCACGCCGTTGCCGGCGTCGTTTGATGCGCGCACGACCGCCCGCAGCATCGATGCGTTTCCATTCGATGACCGCGTCGATACGCGTCAGGCGACCGTCGATCCGCAGGACCCGCCGACGTGCCGCAGCCAGCGTGGCCATCGCACCGTGTGGTACAGCTTCAGCACCGCGACCGTCGGCGAGATCAAGCTCGAGACTGCGGGCAGCGACTACGACACGCTGCTGGGGCTCTACACCGGCAGCGTCGGGGCGCTGGAGCCGGTGGCGTGCAGCGACGACGTGCGCGGCGCGACGTGGTCGC
>CAIQIY010000531.1 GCA_903871975.1 uncultured Chloroflexota bacterium
GCCGACGGCGACGCCAACCGCGACCGCGACGGCGACGCCGACGGATACGGCGACGCCGACGGCGACACCGACCGAGACGGCGACGGTGACGCCGACGCCGTAGGTGATGCGCTTGATCCGCGGCGACGGGAGCTACCGGCAATCACGGTGTACGGGCCAGTAGGCGCGTCGGTGTGGCTGTGGGAACTCCGCGAAGATGCGGCCAGGAGCCAGCCGATGCGCCAAGCCTGCCGTGCGCGGGACGATGACTGACGCCAACCTCAGCGGCCGCGTTCGCGCAGCCCGACGATCGCCTGGCGCAGCGCCGTATATGCCGGGCGCGGCGTGTAGTCGGCGTTGAGCACGCTGAACGATGCCTGCTCGTGGCGCGGCTGGCCACTCGCCGCACGCAACACCGCGAAGTTCAGGTTCCAGACGAACATCGCGTCGACCCACGGATAGCGTTGTTCGACGAGCTCAAGCGCACCCACCAGGTAGTCTGCTTGTTGCGCGAGGCTGACCTGATTGCCGAATTCGAAGCCCGGCGTGTCGTTGGCCGTCGCCCAGCCGAACTCGGTGATCCACACCGGCATGGTCTCGAACTGATAGTCTTCGAGCAGCGCGCGGATGTGCTCGATGTTGCGAAAGTAGAACGTCGGATGATCGGTCCAGCCCTGGGCACTGCTCGGCGCAGTCGGCCACAGCGTCTCGGGCGGGTTGGCCGATCCGCCGGGATGGACGCCGATCGCGTCGGTGACGGTGCGCAGCACGCCGTTCTGGTAGCCGAGCATCGCCGCGTAGTAGCGCACGTCCGAGATCGCCAGCCCCGGACTGTTCACCGCCGTCGAGGCCGGTGCGCCGGTCACGACGAAGACGGCGGGATCGACGGCCTTGATGGCGGCATACGCGACCTTGACCAGCTCCACGTAGCGGCCGGCATCGTCGGTCGAGACGTAGCCGCCATTCTCGTGGGCCAGATTCTGCTCATTCCAGATCTGGACGGCATGGATGCGACCGCGATAGCGTTGGACCAATGCCGCGACGAAGCGACCGAACGGCGCCGGATCTTCGGGCAAGCCATCACGGCCGAAGCGCCCGTAGAACGTCGGCGATCGCACGATGCTGAGCATCAGCTTGAGCCCGGCAGCTTCGGTTGCAGCCACGATGGCATCGAGCTCTTCACCCCACTGGTAGACCCCCGGCGGTCCTTCCTGGTCGGCCCAGTGAATCTGTTGGCGAATCCAGCCGAAGCCGCCCTCGCGGGCCAGCCTCAGCGGCAGGCTGCGGTTGGTCCAGAACAGATGGGCATGCACGCCGAGTTCGAGGCGCTCGGTGCGCAGCGGAAACGCCAGACCGCCGGGGCCGACGGTGGGCTGCGGCACGGCGGGCACGGTCGGCAACAGCGTAGGCAACGGAGCAGCGTCTTCGTAGGCCATCACCGGTGCACGGAACGCCGGCCAGTCCCGCGGTTCGATCTGCGTCGCGCGGATCGGCATGGCGGCAACCTGCGCGGTGGGCAGGGTTTCGGCCGAGGGCACATCATCGCGTGCGGTACATCCCGCGAGCAACAGTAGCACCAGCGCACAGCGCCACACGGCGTGAGGCATGCCAACGCTCCCGATGGGTGAATACTGCCGCCCATAGTAGCGGAGACGTCGGCGGTTGGCAAGTGGGGTACACGAAGACGCGAAGAAGAGGAGCGTGGGTGTTGTGCGTTGGCATACGAGAAGGTCTGCGGGTGCGGAACAGCCGGATGACGTGTGCTCGCGGTGCGGTGCGCCCCCACGATCGTGCGCTGGTCGGGCGCACGAGTCAGCGCACTCATCGTGATCACAAACCATGAATTGGCGTGCTGCTCGTCCCATCGCGCACGTACGGTGCACGGCGAGTGGCTGACCCGGCCGTTGTACCAGGTGCCGCGGTGCCTGGCCTTCGCGTCGTCATGCGGCTCCCGCCGCTTCGTGCCTTCGTGTGACACCACCCTCGCCCCATGGCACATACATGCGTTGTTTCATGACAAGCATGCGGAACATGCAGAGCGCGATGTACTGCATGCGTGCTGTCTATTGATGTGATGACGTGCGGCTTCGCGCGAGACATTCGCATATCATCCTGATTGATCGGCGATTCGTTCCACAGTCACCATATCCCGAAGCAGATGTTGCTGACACAGCTACTGATTCCACCAGATCGTGCGCGTGATCTCGGATGCTGTACAACGAATTCATCACAGGACGTACGATCACGTCATCTTGACAACTGGTGTTGGGAGTTGTAGGATAGATGTGAGGTAGTGCACGCACAATCATTGCTGATGTTCGGTTGATCATCACTCACCGATGGCCGATCGTTGCGCATGCCCATCGACGCCGATCAATGAGTCAGGAGGACAACCATGACACCAACACACGAGTCAATCGGTCAATCTGGTTCGAAACGTGGTCGCGGTGGTTGCCTTGCTCCGCTCGTGATCATACTTTGCGTCGTTGCAGTCGCTTGGTTTGCAGTCAAGCCAGGTATTCATTCAGTACCACCGATAGGCATGCTCCCAGAAGGGATGACATATATCTATCACTCACGACCAGACGTTGTTGCAGTCGTTTCATCACCTGACAGTATATGTCTTGCAAACAGCGAAACTGTAACACCATTCTGTCGATTTGCTGCGCTTCAGGCGGCATCATCATTGTACCGCAACAAAATTATCGAATTACCCTATCTTCATGTGATGTATCTGCTTTCGACTGGTGGTCGTCAGTTTGAATAGCTTCAGCATCACGGCGTCATCCGCAGCAGATCCGTGCATGGCACGCGTCGCAGTCACGGCGCAGCGGCCCGTGTCGTTCATCACACCCGTGCGATGCCGGGCGCGAGGTGCAGGCGCGTGGCAGCACCATGGATCATGGGACGGCAGACGGCGACCAACAGAACCGTGCGCGCCAGACACGATCAGCGCCCATACCCAACCTGCTGCAGGATGGTGCGCAATCTGGCGCGGGCGCGATGCAGCCGCACCTTCACGGCCCCGGGGGTAATCCCCAGGCGCGCAGCAGTCTCTTCGGTACTGAGCGAGTCGATATCACGGAGTTGCACCACCATACGCAGGTTGGCGGGGAGTTGCGCCAGCGCGTGCACGAGCAGCTCGCGCAGCTCGACAGACAGCACCGTGCGCAGCGGATCATCGGGTGCAGCGGCGTCGGCCAGCACCGCGAGCGACACATGCGGTCGCCGGCGGCGGTGCAGCATCAGCGCCTCATTGGTCGCGATGCGATAGATCCAGCTGGCAATGCTGGAGTCACCACGAAAGTCATCAAGCGCGGCGCACGCCTTGATGAAGGTCGTCTGTACGACCGTCTCGGCATCATCGTGATCGCCGAGGATGCCCAGTGCACAGCTGTAGACCAGTGGCGCCAGGCGCTTGATCAGACACGTGCAGGCATGGCGCTCGTGGCGACGCAGCCCATCCAGCAGCGCCGCCTCGTCGGGGTAGATGCTGAGGTCGATGACCAGACGCGACGGCATCGGCTCAGGAGGCTGGTTCGCCGCGGGCGATGCGCCGTTGTGGCGAATGCTCGGCCAGTTGCATCAACTCGATGGCGTTGCCATCAGGATCGCGGATCCAGGCCTGGAGGTTGTGATCCAACCCGAGCTGGATATCGCGCTCGATCGTGACGCCCTGCGCGCGCAGGTGTTCGACCGTGGCGTGCATGTCATCGACGACCAGGCACAGGTGCATGAAGCTACCGCGGCGTGCCGGATCGGGGGGCGGGCCATCGGGGAACACCTCGATGAACCGATCGCCGCCGACGTGCAGATACACCAGCATCAAGGTGCCATCGGGGCGATGCAGCCGAAACGACTCGTGGATGCCGAGCGTAGCGTAGAATGCCAGCGAGCGCGTGAGGTCATGGGCGGCGAATGCGGCGTGGCCGACGTCGGTGATCATCGAGCGTACCTCCAGACGATGACAGACCGGACAAGTACGGCCATTATACGGGCGAACGGCCGCAGGTGGAGTGGAATGATGCGACGCTGGTGCTGGATCATCGTGATGGCAATCGCGCTGGGAGGAGTGATGGCCTGTGGCAGCGCAGCCGACGAGACACCGCGTGCGCGCTGGGCCGCGCGCACCTTCAGCAACTACCAGATGACGCTGGTCGATCTGCGCTGTCGCATGCAGGTCACCGTCGAGGGCGTGCGCGTCGTGCGTACAGTGCCGCACACCTGCCCGCAGCCGAGCCGTTCGATCGACGAGCTGTTCGACCTGATCGCGCGCGACGGCAGTGTCGGGATTGCTTGTGCGTACAGTGGTTGCGCCTGTCATGACGTGTATCACATCGATGCACGCCATCACCCGGCGTTGGGCTATCCGCTGCACATCACCGTGCGGCTCACGCCGACACCCAACTGGTGGCACCCGGATGCCTGGCGCCGCGCACTGACGCAGCGTACGACGGCGATCTGCAACTATGTCGAAGGCACCAAGCAGATCGTCGTCGAGTCGCTGACACCCCGCTGACGCTGCAGCTAGCGCGACGCCAGACGCCGCTCGACCTCGGCCAGCAACGCGTCCGCGGGCAGTTGCGCCAGGCTGGCGAGGCGCAGCGTGTGTGGCGGCAGCTCGGCCTGCGCCAGCGCCGGGATCGGCACCGCGACGCACGCCATGCCCGCCGCCAACGCCGCACGCATGCCGTTGGGCGAGTCCTCGAGGACCAGGCATTCAGCTGGCGGCAATCCCAGCGCGGTGGCCGCCGCGAGGAACAGGTCGGGTGCCGGTTTCACCCGGGCCACATCGTCGCGCGTGCGGATCGCCTGGAACCGATCGTGAATGCCATGGCGCTGCGCCCACCCCGCCACCCACGCACGATCCGAACTCGAGGCGATGGCGCGGCCGAGACCGCGTGCCTCGGCCAGCGCCAGCACTGCGGTCACGCCAGGCTGCAACGACTGATGCTCGACGATCTGCAGGTAGCGGGCACGGCGCGCCTGCTGCAGCGCCGGCTCATCGACCGGCCGACCGAGCAGTGCTCGCAACTCTTCGTACGGATGGAACGCGCCATGGGTCCCGAGCCCCAGTGCCCAACGCTCGACCTGCAATGTCACTCCGTGATCCTGGTATTGCTCGCTCAATACGGTCAAGTCGGGTGTCTCGGTATCGAGGATCAACCCGTCAAAGTCGAAGATGATGCCACGAATGGCCATACCGGTCCTCCGCATGCAGCCGGGGGCGTCCCGCGGCGCTGCGCCCATCCTACCACGGGTGTATAATCGGCGCAGTGTGGCGCACCAGCCGCCAGCTGTGGTGCATTCCGCCGAGGAGGGTCATGATGCTCCAGACGCCCGACATCAATCGCCCGGATCCTGCGCTCGTGGCAGCATTGGCCGACATCGGTGCCGCGACCGCCAGCGGCGAGCTGTACCGGCTCGGCATTCGCAATCCCACCATGCGCGGGCCACGCGCCTGGAGCGCTGGTCGTCGCATCGTCGGGCCGGCCCTCACGTTGCAATTCATGCCGATGCGCGAGGACCTGTACGGCATCGACGAGTACGCCGATCCCGAGCGCCAGCTGCACCGCCACGTGCTCTACCACACCCAACCCGGCGACGTCGTGGTCGTCGATGCGCGTGGCGACCTGACCGCCGGCATCTTCGGCGAGATGATGCTGACGTTCTTTGCCGGCCGCGGCGGCGCCGGCGTGGTGATCGACGGGTGCATCCGCGACTACCCGCACGTGCGTGAGCTCGACGTGGGGCTGTGGTTGTGTGGTGTGACGCCGAACTTCCACACCCAGACGGGCCTGATGCCTTTCGCGGTGAATGGCCCGATCGCGTGCGGTGGCGTCACTGTGATGCCTGGCGACCTGATCGTGGCCGACGATGACGGTGTCGTGGTCGTGCCGCAGGCACTGGCGCCACAGCTGGTGGCACGCGCCAGCGAACATCGCGACTGGGAGGTCTTCTCGCGTCTGCGCCTGGCCGCCGGCGGCGACCTGCGCCGCTACTATCCGCTCGATGATGCCGCGCGCGCCGAATACGAGGCGTGGCGCACCACAGAAGAGGCACGCCGATGACGACCTTGCCGGCTGACATCACGTTCGGCCCGATCCGATTGGCCGTCGCCGACCTAGCGCGCAGCGTGGTGTTCTACCAGGATGTTCTCGGCCTGCAGGTTCACGCGCAGGACGCGCAGCTGGCGCTGCTGGGCGGTGCCACGCCGCTGCTCGCGCTGGTGGCGCAGCCCGGCGCCCGGCCGGTGCAGCGCGCCGCCGGCTTGTACCACGTGGCGTTTCGCGTGCCGCAGCGCAGCGATCTGGCCGATGTGCTGGCGCACCTGCTGGCGATCGACGCTCCGCTGCACGGTGCTGCCGACCACGTGGTGAGCGAGGCGTTGTATCTCGCCGACCCCGATGGCCATGGCATCGAGATCTATCATGATCGACCACGCAGCGCCTGGTACGACGATCGGGGCCGCTTTCTGCTGACGACGCAGCCGCTCGATGCGGCTGGCCTGCTGGCACTGGCTGCCGGCCGCCGCTGGGCGCACCTGCCCGATGCCAGCGACGTCGGCCATGTTCACCTGCAGGTCGGCGACGTGGCGGCGAATGTGCAGTTCTACACCGAGGTCATCGGCTTCAGCGTGATGGCACGCCTCGCGGGGGCGGCGTTCATCGCGGCCGGCGGCTATCATCACCATCTTGGGCTGAACAGTTGGGCTGGCCGCGATCTGGCCACTGCGCCGAGCGACGCGGCACGGCTGCTCGAGAGCACATTGCTGATGCCAGCCACTGCGCTCGATGCGCTCACCGGGCGACTCACGCGCGCTGGCGTGACGTACGCCGCCGACGGCACCGGCATCATCTGCCACGATCCTGCCGGCAACCGCTGGGCATTCCGACCGGCCACCTGATCACCAGCCAAGGGCGGCGATCACGACAGTGGCCAGCGCTTCCGGCGCGGCATCGGCGTCCAGCACCAGGTCCTGCAGCTGATCACGGGCCATCTGCTCCGCCAGCTCGGCAGCGCGCCGCAGGTGCCACTCCAGCGAACTCCCCCGCTCGCGGTCGTGCAGGCGGCGGGCGAGCAACGGCCAGGGTGCCTCGAGGCGAGCGATCACGACACGCGTCGCGCCGAGCGCCGCAGCATATGCGTGCCGCATCGCCGCCGTTTCGACCACGTCGGCCAGCACGAAGTGCCGTACGCCCGCATCACGGTAATTCGCCCCGACCGCTGCCAGGTTGCGCAATCCCAGCGCCGTGTTGAACGGATCGCCCGGGTGCGACACGCGGCACCAGCGCAGGGCGTCCATGTCGATCACCGCATGACTCACTCCGGCCGACGACAGTGCATCACCGACCGCCCAGGCCGTCGTCGTCTTGCCCACACCGACCGGACCGGTCAAGACCACGACTTCGCATGAATCCACGCTGTGCGCTCCTCGTCGTGTGCTGCTGGCAGATTGCGGCAGTCCATCAGCATCATACTGCACCCTACATCCGCCATGGCATCCATGTCGCAGTGCCATACCATCGTCGTGACCGGATGCGCACGGCGAGCTGCGCCGCCGCTGCGGTACGGGCCAGCGATGCGTCACACGGCAATGGCGGTCGGAACGTGCACTCCGCACACCAATGATCCAGATTCGCCGCCAACTGTCGACCACCGCTGATGGTATAATCAGTGAGAGGCGAACACGGGGAATGTCGGGAGCGTGCGATGGTTCGACTGCTCATCATAGCCGTATTCGGTGTCGCGACACTCATGCCCGCGGTGTTGCACGCACAAGACGCGTCGTCGATGCACGTGCGCATCCTCGCCGTCGACCAGCGCGATTACCCGCAGGTCGCCGTGCGGGTGCTCGCCAGCGATGCCCTTGGGCAGGCACTGGCCATCCCGCCCACCTACCAGGTTCTGCTCGACGGCACGCAGATCGATGCCGCCGCCGCGCGGCTGCGTGTTCCCGTCGCAGTATCGCTGGTCTTCGATCGGGGCTCGCGCATGAGCGATGCCGGCACCACACCGTTCGTCAGCCGCTTCGAAGACGCCCGCGCGCTGGCGCGCGAGCTCACCGACACACTGCAGCGTGAGCCCGATCAGCAGGTGGCATTGGTGACGTTCACCGACCAGGTCGAGCATGCGCGTACCGTCCCGCTGAGCCACGATCTGGGGATGATCAGCAACGTGATCAACCAGGCCGACCCGGCGGTGCCGTTCGCGGCCGAACCGCTCGACGCTGCCAGCGGCGCAGCCTACCCGCTCGGTGATGCCATGCTGGCTGGCCTCGACCAACTCGAGCAGGCGCCCGACGACGCACAGCGCGCGTTGGTGGTGTTCGCCGCGGGCGATGCCCGCGCGTCGATCGACATCGCCGCGATCCAGGCGCGGCTGGCCGAGGCCGACGCACGCCAACATCCCGTGCAGCTCATCATCGTCAGCCTCGGCAGCGATGATCCCAGCAGTTTTCAGCGCGTACCGGCTGCGCCTGCAGCACTCACCAGCCTGGCCGAAGCGCTCGACGCCAGTGTGATCAGCGTCGGCGACCAGCCACCCGACCAGGCACAGCGCCGTGCCATCAGCGACCGGTTTGCCGCACTGCTCGGTCGCGGCCGCATCGATCAGATCACCATCGACCTCGGCGAGCGGCCCGTCGGCAGCGGTGAGCTCACCGTCCTCGCCGGCGCTGCCCGCGATGCGGTCGAGGTCGAGTTTGGCGCCATCGCGCCACGCTTCCGCGTGACCAGTGATTCACCAGTGCTGCGTGGTCAGGTACGCCTGAGCGTCGAGTTGGCCTACAGTGCCGCCCCCCTCGCCGAAGTCAACTTCCTGCTCGACAACCGGCTGCTGACGAACGCGCCGGTACGCGCTGATGCAGACTTCGCCCTGGTCCTCGATACCGCCGACCCGGCGTTTCAGCAGCGCTTCCCCCCTGGCAATTACGTGCTCGCGGCGACTGCGGTCGACACGGCCGGGCGTGCCGGCAATGCACTCAACACCCTCGAGGTCACCGTCGTCGCGCCGACGGTCGTCGAGCGCGCACTGCGGCTGTGGTGGGTCTTCGCGATCGTGTTCGGCGTCGTCTTGCTGGTGGCACTGATGGTCATCGCGCTGCTCGGCCGACAGCGTGGCGCTCTGGCGGTCGCTGGCCGGGGCGCCGCCGTGGCGCCGGGTGAGGCCACCCAGCGCCACGAACCCGACGTCACCCAGCGCCATGTGGCGAACGCCGCGCCCGACGTCACCCAGCGCCATGTGGGCAGCAGTCCGGCCTATGGCGACGTCACCGTCCGCTATGATGATGACGAGGCCACTCAGCGCCACGAACCCGAAGCGACGCAGCGCCACGAACGCAGCACGCCGACCTACCACGACGTCACCGAACGCGTGGTACCCTCCGCACCATCAGCGGCTGGGCCGACGCCCGTGACCGAGCGTCTGGTCGCGTGGAACGCCAGCATCAGTGTGCCCGGCCTGGCAGTGCGTCAGGTAGCCCTGGCTGGTCGCAGCAGCGTGAGCATCGGCCGACGCGATACCAGTACGCCGTCGGACATCGAGATCGACCATCAGACAGTCTCGCGGCGGCATGCCATCCTCGAGCTACGTCCCGACGGCACATTGCATGCGAATGTGCAACCGAGCGGCAACGGCACCTATCTCGGCCCGGACCAGCAACGACTCGAGCCCGGTCGCAGCATCAAGCTCGAATCCGGCGACATGCTCTGGCTTGGGCCACATGTACGTGTGCAGGTGCACCATGACTGACGCGGCACCAGGTGACCTGTGGTTGCTGTGGCTGGCATTCAGCGCCAGCATCGCCGGATTCGTCGGCAGCCTGCTCGGCATCGGTCGGATCGTCGTCGGGCGTCGGCGGCGATTGCAGGCCGCGCGTGTGCCTGCAGGCGGTGACGACATCGCGGCACCGGCCGTCGACCAGTTGCCCAGCCAGCGCCCGGCTGGCGCGCACTGGTCACTGCAGATCAGCGGCGATCGCGCGACACCGCGGGTGCTGTGGCTGGATGGGCGGCGCCACCTGTACATCGGGCGCAACGGGGTCGACGCACCGGCCGACGTAGTCGTCGAGCATCCGGGAGTCTCGCGGCGGCACGTCAAGCTCGAGTACAACCCAGTCTTCGACGAGCTGACGCTCCACGTGCAGGACACCGGCAACGGCACGTACTTCGGCGCCGAGCGCCGGCTGTTGCCGCCCGGCGACATCGTGACGCTGCACTCGGGCGACCAGGTGTGGCTCGGGCATACCATCGCACTGCAGGTGCGCCATGACTGACCATCCGATCATCCCGCTGCGCGAACTGCCCCCAGGCCAGCGGGTCGGTCAATTCGAGATCATTCGCCTGCTGAACCGTGGCGGGCAAGCACACATCTACCTGGCACGCGTGCCGTTCGACGGTGGATTGCCGATTGCGACGCTCGAGGAGACGTTGCGGCGGCGCATGCGGGCTGACGCGCTGCGCGCGTTCATCACCGACCAGCGCATCTGTGCGTTGAAGATCCCCTTCGTCGACTTCGCCGATCATCTGACCGATGAGTACGAATACCTGCGGCGGGCGAGCGATCCGCCGCCGGCGCTGGTGCGGCTCTACACGCCGCCGGTGGATCGTACACGGCACACCCGCGAGATCCCCGGCCCGCCCGCCGCGCGGTTCGCCGATGCCAACGGCGCAATGCATCAGTTGCCGTACCTGCCGCTCGAATACTCGGCGGGTGGATCGCTCAAGGACCTGCTGCGCGCCGGCCAGCCGCTGCCGCCCGGTGCAGCCGTCGCGATTGCGCTGCAAGTCGGGTATGCGCTCTCATACCTGCACGGCGTCCTCAATCTCGTGCATCACGACGTCTCGCCCAGCAACATCGTCTTCCGCACACCACTCGATCCGACCGAGCCACGCGCACCCGAATGCGTCCTGATCGACCTGGCGGTGGCGTATCATCCGGCACGGCCGACGCAGCGGTTTCGCTTCGGCAAAGAGAAATACCTGCCGCCCGAGAGCAATACCATGGCCGGTGGTCGCTTCGATTATGTCGTCGACACCTTCAGCCTGGGGGTCGTCCTGCTCGAGATGCTGCACGGCACGCTCCCGTCCACCACCGATGCGGTGCGGCAGCAGCGCCCGCGCTACGTGCCGGTGGCGCCGCTGCTGCCCCAGTGCTCGCCGGCGCTGTGCGACATCATCGACGCGATGCTGCAGCCCGATCCGGCACGCCGGCCCGCGATGGCCACGGTGGTCCAGTGGTTGGGGGGCACCCCCGAGGCACAGCAACCGGCATCGCTGGTGCGGCCGGATGGTGTGCCTGCGGCGAGCACCAGCCCGGTCATCAATCGTGTGCTGCTCATCGCCGCCGGCATCGTCGCAGGGCTCACCGGCCTGGTCGCCTGTGGGGTGCTGGCCATCCTGCTGATCGGCAGCACGCCAGCCGAACCAGCCACGACTGCCGTGGTACCACGCAGTACCATCGTCCAGCCCACCTCAACGCTGGCCCCTGTCCGCTGACCGTTGTACGTATCGAGGCGCGCATGGCTGCACAACCAGCAACCTACCGAATCTGGAGCCGACGCGGGTTTGTTCTGGAAGTTGGTGCTGCCACCCACATCGGTGGCCGGCGCGACAACCAGGACGCCTACGGATGGCATGCCACCGGCGACCGATTGTTCGTCGTCGTCGCGGATGGCATGGGGGGCGGCATCGAAGGCCAGCGCTTCAGCCAGCTGGCCGTTGCGACCGTGCTCGATGCCCTGCGCGCAGACGGCAGGGTGCAATTCGATGTGGCGATGCAGGCCGCCATCGATGCCCTGCATCAGCTGCGTGCCTCGTCTCCCGACTACGAGCGCAGCGGCTCGACGATTGTCGCCGCCGAGATTACACCGGGGAGTGCCGGGTTCGATGTCGACATCATCAGCATCGGCGACAGCCCGGCATTGCTGCTCGACGCCGACGGCCGCGTGGTGCAGCTCACCCGTGATCACACCTACGCCCAGCAGCTGGTGAGCATCGGTACCCCGGCGAGCGAGGCCCACGCGCACTACCAGGCGGCCCGGCTGACGCATGCGCTGGGCGATGACCTGCAGCTCGCCGATGTCCCGGACAGCCGGCACAGGCGCGGCCGATTGCACGAGCACGAGGTCCTGATGCTGTGCTCCGACGGCGTCAGCAAGGTCATCGACGAACCGGCGATCCACCAGGTTCGCGGTCTGGATGCCGGTGTCGCCGCGCAGGCACTGGTCGACCAGTCGATCGCGCGGGTACTCGGCGACAACGCGACGGCGCTGGTGGTTCGCTGTCGACGTACTCGTGTGCCACCGCTCACTGCGGTGATCGTCGGCTTCGTCGCCGCGCTGGCGGCGCTGCTGGTGCTCACGTTTGCGGTGATCAGCGCGCAGCC